>CBIHLH010000195.1:0-5099 GCA_966210405.1 uncultured Marinobacter sp. | reverse complement strand
ACCAGCATGGCCCAGCGCATGTTTGGCATGATGCCCGTTGATATCCGGGTGGCGCCCGGCCGGCTGGAGTTTGTCATGGCGGACCCGTAAGCCGGCCCTGGTCAGCTGGCCAGCCGACGACACACCGCCTGGCCAATCTCATGGGTACCCCGTTGCTGGCGGGAATTCTCCGCCAGATCGGCGGCAACGGCATCAAACAGCGCTTTGCCGGCGGCGGCAATGGCCGGGTCTTTGCGACCAAGCCAGTCGAGCATCCGGGCCGTGGTAAACAGCATCGCCGTCGGGTCGGCCAGGCCCTGGCCCGCAATGTCCGGTGCACTGCCATGGGTGGGCTCAAACATGGACGGCATATCCGGGTCGGTCGGGTTCAGGTTGCAGGAGGGCGCGACACCCATCCCGCCAGACAGAACCGCCGCCAGATCGGTGAGGATATCCCCCTGTAAATTACTGGCGACCACCACATCGAATGCCCACGGGCTCTGCACGAACTTCATGCAGGCGGCATCCACCAGTTCGTGGTGGGTAGCGACGTCTGGATAGTCCTGGCTGATGGCCTCGAAAGCTTCGGTATACAGGTCACCCCAATGGCGCAGGGCGTTGCGCTTGGTCACGAGACAGACCTGGCTCTCGCAGGAGCGGCCATCCAGTGTCCGGAAACTCCGGGCCCGGCCCTGTTTCTCACGCTCCGCCGCCCGGGTGCGAGCCTGCTCGAAACCGTATCGAATGATGCGATCGGTCGCCTTGCGCGTGAACACTTCCATCTGGGTGGCCACTTCGTCCGGCGTGCCTTTGCGCAACCGTCCGCCCTGGCTGACATACTCGCCCTCGGAATTTTCCCGGATCACCAGCATGTCGATGTCTTTGGCACGATCATCCGCAAGGTACTGGCGGGCGCCAGGCAACAGCCGGGCCGGGCGCTCGCACACCCATTGGTCGAATCCTTTGCGCATGTCCAGCAGAGGCGCCAGTGAGACGCTGTCTGACAGCAGATATCGGTCCGGGTCGTCCATGGGGCCCGGGTCGCCCAGGGCGCCGAGCAGAATGGCGTCGTACTGCTTCAGTTGCGCCAGCGCGTCATCCGGCATGGATTCACCATGCTCCTCATGCCAGGCATGGGAAGGCCAGGGGAATCGTGTCCACTCAAGGGCGAGGCCGTGTTTGGTGCGTAAGGTTTCCAGGCAGCGTACGGCTTCGGCGACCACTTCCGGGCCGATGCCATCGCCCGGGGTAACGGCAATGCGCGTTGTTTGGGTCATTCCGGAGACTCCTCTGCTGATTGTACTCGTATGTAAGGTGATTCCAGTTTAGTCATGTGGGGCGTGGATGCCACCGTTTCACATCCTTTTACCGGAATGCGCTTTTATCAAGTCATAATTCGAGGCTATAGTGATTTGAAAATGCAACGTATTGCCACGGTCAATCTTCCAGATCAAATGCTCAGGAGTAGAAGTGAACCAGCCTGCCAAACTGTTTGATGAATCCCATTGTGAGCAATGTGCCTGTGGCGAAGGACTGGATTTTTCATTCACCTTTGCTTTTCAGCCCATCATCGACGCCCAGAACAGATCCGTGTATGCCTATGAAGCGCTGGTGCGTGGTCCCGGGGGGCAGGGCGCCATGAGTGTCCTGAACAGGGTCAACGAGCAGAATCGCTATTCCTTTGACCAGATCTGCCGGGTCAAAGCGGTGAAGCTGGCATCACGCCTGGGTATGGAGGCCATGCTGAGTATTAACTTCATGCCCAATGCCGTGTACCGGGCCGAGTACTGTATTCGTACCACATTGGCGGCAGCGAAGACCTATAACTTCGACACTCGCAAGATTATTTTCGAGTTGACGGAAGACGAGAACCTGTCTTCGGTGGACCATCTTGTATCGATTATAGAGGCCTATCAGGAGATGGGTTTCAGCACGGCCATTGATGATTTTGGCGCCGGCTATTCCCGTTACAACATCATGATGGCCAGCCCCCCTGATTTGTTAAAGCTGGATATGGCGCTGGTGCGCAACATCCACGAACAACCCAATAAACAGGCGGTGGTCGCCGGTATTATCACCATGATGAAGCAACTCGGGGGCCGGATTGTGGCCGAGGGCGTGGAAACCAGGGAAGAGTATTTCTGGCTCCGCTCCCAGGGCATCAACCTCTACCAGGGTTACCTTTTTGCCAAACCCGGATTTGAATGCCTGCCCGAGCCGGTATTCCCGTCCTAACCCACAGGAAAAAACGTGCTCTATCGGATCATCACCATCGTTGGCGGGCTCGTATTCGTGGTCGCCCTGTTCGCGCTACTCTGGTTCCTTTGCCGGAAGTTCCTGCAACATCATGGCGTAACGGAGCAGTTGTCGGATCGGGCAACGGTGCTGGCGACCTGGACCTTTGCGGGCATCAGTGTCGGCCTGGTCTTTGCCGTTGCCGGGGCATTCGTGCTTGGCCCCTGGGCGTTTTACCGCACCTTGCGTGGTCATGACGTTGCGGTCTCAGACGGCGCCGCCATCTGGTGGGGGTTCGGTATTGTCCTGATCGCACTGGGGACCACGGCGCTGGGCTTCTTTGGCTTCCTGGTGGCGGTCGGCGCGTTTTAGGCGGGTGTGCTGATGGCTCGCAACTGGTCCCGGAACCATACGAGCGCGGGCTCCCGCTCATAGGCCTTGTGCCAGTATAGGTGAACGTCGATGGATGGCAGGTCCGCCGGCGGTATCAACAGGCACAGGTCCGCCCGTTCGGCAATGATCCGGGCGTAAGCTTCCGGCATGGTGAGCAGCAGGTTGCTGGCTTCCACCACCCGGCAGGCCGCGTAGTAATGCTGGCAACGCAGCCGGATGCTGCGCTGCACCCCCAGTCGCGACAGCTCGAAATCCTCAATGCCAGGCCCTTCCGTACGCGACGAAACCAGCACATGCTGCGCCGCAAGATAGCGTTCCATGCCCAGGGTTTCCGCCGCCAGTGGATGCCCTTTGCGGGCCACTACGACCAACCGGTCCCGGCGCAGCAGTTCATGGGAGGTCTGGTTGCTCACCGGCAACAGCACGTCGACTGCGAAATCCAGCTTGCCCGCGGCCAGTTGAGTTTCCATTTCCCGCCGGGCAACGCGCTGGCTGACGATCTCCAACTCCGGATAGCCCTCGAGGCGCGTCACCAACTGGGGCAGAAACGTCGACTCGAGAATATCCCGCAGGCCGAGGGAGTACGTTTTTCGCTGGGTTGCCGGGTCAAAAGCGTGAAACTGATTGACCGCCCCCTGAATCTGGGTCAGCCCCGGGCGCATGGACTCCAGAAACCGTCGCGCCAGCGGCGTGGGTATCATCTGATTGCCCTGACGAGTGAAGAGAGGATCATCAAAGTGATCCCGGAGCCGCGACAGCGAATGGCTGACCGCTGGCTGGGTCAGGTGCAGCGCGCGAGCTGCGCGAGTCAGGCTGCCTTCCCGGTAAATCGTGTCAAAAACATGCAGCAGGTTCAGGTCCAGGCGATTCAGGGCCATCTTCGGTATCCACTTTTCCAATAAGTCGCACTAATGATAAATGATAAGAATAATTCAGTCGCGTAATAGTTGAGTCATCCCTAGACTGGCTTCAGTGTGATTAATCCGGGCACTCAACGGTGCCACTGTCAGTGAGGGTATGGCGATGGATTTCAATATTTCCGAGAAAGGTCAGGATTACCTCAACCGCGTGAAGCGATTCATGAAGGACGAGATCTTTCCCATCGAGGCGCAGTACCACAACGAGCTGGCCTCTCTGGAGAACCGCTGGGTGGTATTGCCCATCATCCGGGAGCTGAAGGAGAAGGCCAAAGCCCAGGGCCTGTGGAACATGTTCTTCCCGGACGGGAAATACGGTTGTGGCCTGCTCAATTCCGACTACGCCCTGATTGCCGAGGAAACCGGCCGCAGCTTCATCGCGCCGGAGATCTTCAACTGCAACGCGCCGGACACCGGTAATATGGAGGTGCTGATCCACTACGGCTCAGAAGCGCAGAAAGCCGAGTGGCTGCCCCGGCTGCTCAGCGGAGAAATCCGCTCGGCGTTCTGCATGACCGAGCCCGCGGTGGCGTCTTCGGATGCCACCAATATGGAAGCAACGGCGGTTGTCGAAGGCGACGAGGTGGTGCTGAACGGCCGCAAATGGTGGAGTACCGGCATTGGCCACCCCGATTGCAAGGTGGCCATTTTCATGGGCCTGACCGACCCGGATGCCCACAAACACCGCCGTCATTCCATGGTGCTGGTGCCGCTCGATACACCGGGGGTAAACATCGAGCGCATGCTGCCGGTATTCGGCGAATACGATGAGCCTTACGGCCATGGCGTGGTGCAATTCGACAGCGTGCGCCTGCCCAGGAGTGCATTCATCGCCGGCCCCGGTCGTGGATTCGAGATTGCCCAGGGCCGCTTGGGGCCGGGCCGTGTGCACCATTGCATGCGGGCCATTGGCGCCGCCGAGCGCACACTGGAGCTGCTGATCAGGCGCGCAACCACCCGTGAAGCCTTCGGGCGCCCGATCGCCAAACTGGGGGGCAATCCGGACATTATCGCCAATGCCCGCATGTCGATTGAACAGGCCCGCCTGCTGACCCTCAAGTGCGCCTGGGCGCTGGATACCAAGGGCATCATGGGGGCGCTGCAGGAGGTTTCGATGATCAAGGCGGTGGTTCCGTCCATGCTGCAGACGATTGTTGATCAGGCCATTCAGATTCACGGTGGTGCAGGGGTCAGTGATGATGACTTCCCGCTGACGCAGTTGTTCGCCTATGCTCGTGTTTTGCGTCTGGCCGATGGGCCTGACGAAGTTCACCGGGCCATGGTGGCTCGGCTGGAGCTTCGTAAATACAAATTCTGATACCTTGGAAGTTGGTGCGAGATTTCAGCTGTTCGGGCTGCTGTGCAGGGAACCGACGGGGTGGTGTTTCTGAAACACGCTCCTTCGGCACGTCCATGTGACGCTTGGGCTCCGCCATCCATGGCTCCGCACAGTTTCAGAAACACCACCCCGTCGGCTCCTTTGGGCTTGGGAGTTGGGTTCAGGGATGTTTACGTGAAATCGGAACAGCTAACTCAGAAGTTGGGGAGCTGGTGCCGGGACCGCCTTTCCAAAAC
>CBIHLH010000194.1:0-5160 GCA_966210405.1 uncultured Marinobacter sp. | reverse complement strand
CTCTCGAATACCGCTGCGCTGGTGGTTTACGAGGCCTGGCGGCAGTTGGGGTTCAGCGGCTCCGTATGAAATTGCCTCAGTGGGTCTGCTGCTCTTCCTTCGCCTCGCCGGCGGCTTCTTCCTGTTTGCGCTTCAGGGCCTGGGCGTAGATGGCGTCAAAATTCACCGGCGCCAGCATCAGGGCCGGGAAGCTGCCCTTGTTGACGATGCCGTCAATAGCCTCACGGGCATAGGGGAACAGGATCGTGGGGCAGTAAGCGCCCAGCATCTGGCCAAGCTGAGGCCCTTCGATGCCGGATACCAGAAACACACCCGCCTGCTGAATTTCCACGAGGTAAGCCACCTTCTCGCCTACCTTGGCGGTGACCGTCAGTGACAACACCACTTCGTACTGGTTGTCGGTCACCTTGTTGTGGGCGGTGTTCAGGTCCAGATTGACCTGCGGCTTCCACTGCTCCTGAAACACCAGCGGTGAATTCGGAGACTCGAAAGACAGGTCCTTCACGTAAATGCGCTGAAGGGCAAACTGGGGTTGGTTCTGGTTATCACTGCCTGCAGCGGATTGCTGATTCTCAGCCATGTTCAGTCCTTTCGCTCTCTATTAAGTGGGCCTCGGGGCCATTGTCAGGGTTACGTCTGCCGGCACAGTGTACTGCCTGGCGTCGCATGCTTATGTGAAACAGTGCGGCAGATCCGTGTTCAGATCAAGTATCGGGCCTGCGACTACTTTTTCACCAGCGGCAGGTTGCTGGCCCGCCAGTCGCTCACGCCGCCGTCCAGCCGGACCACATTGCCGAATCCCTCCGCCTTCAGTTGCTTGACCGCCATGGCCGAGTGCTGCCCCATCTTGTCGGCCACAATAATCTGCTTGTCCTTGAACTTGTTCAGCTCGGCCACGCGACTCTTCAGGCTGTTCAGCGGGATATTGATGGACCCGGTAATCCGCCCCTCTCCGAATTCCTTGCGATCACGGATATCCACCACGACAGCTTCGTCCTTGTTGATCAGGTTGACCGCACCCTGGGACGAGATCTTGGCGCCACCGCGCCGTGATTCCAGGAAAAGAATGGCGACCAGAAAGGCCACGAACAGCGACACAAGAATGTAGTGGTTAACGACAAATTCAAACAAGCGGTCCATGAAACTACCCTGAAAAATAATTTGGCAGGATTATACACAGCCTGCCCCGTGGACAGAAGGTGACGACACTGGTGTGAAAGTGCGAAAATAGATAAACTGCCTTTTCGTTTTAGTAAACTTACTAACATTTTACTTTCGGACTGAATGATGACTGCAACGCGAAAGCCGACTGCACTGATTATCCTGGACGGCTGGGGCCACCGCGACCCGGCAGACGACAACGCCATCAGCAACGCCAACACCCCATTCTGGGACAAGCTATGGCAGACGCGGCCTCACACGCTTATTAACACGTCTGGCATGTTCGTGGGACTGCCCCAGGGCCAGATGGGCAACTCGGAAGTCGGGCACATGAATCTGGGCGCCGGCCGGGTGGTTTACCAGAGTCTTACGCGTATCGACAAAGACCTGGAAGACGACAAATTTAAGGAAAACAACGTACTTTGTGCAGCCATCGACAAAGCCGTCAGCAGTGGCCGCGCCGTCCACCTGATGGGACTGCTCTCCCCCGGTGGCGTTCACAGCCATGAGAATCATATCCTGGCAGCTGCGGAACTGGCAGCGTCCCGGGGCGCCAGGGAAGTTTATATTCACGCATTCCTGGATGGCCGTGACATGCCGCCCCGAAGCGCGAAGCCGTCTCTGGAAAAAGCGGCCGCAAAACTCAAAAGCCTGGGTGTTGGCCGCGTGGCCTCCATTGTGGGCCGCTATTACGCCATGGACCGCGACAATCGCTGGGACCGCGTTGAGGCCGCCTACAACCTGATGACCCGGGGCGAGGCCGAGTTCACGGCGTCCGATCCCGTCTCCGGCCTGGAACAGGCGTATGAGCGCGGTGAGAACGACGAGTTTGTCAAACCCACCCGCATTCACGCCGCCGGGGAACCGGAGGGCACCATCAACGATGGTGACAGTGTGCTGTTCATGAACTTCCGGGCGGACCGTGCCCGGGAAATCACCCGGACCTTTGTCAATCAGGACTTTGACGGCTTCGACCGTCACAAGCACCCGGAACTGGCGGATTTTGTGATGCTTACCGAGTACGCCGCCGACATCAAGACCTCCTGCGCCTACCCTCCCGAGCAGCTTAGCAATGGCCTGGGCGAGTACATGGCCAGGCAGGGCAGAACCCAACTGCGCATTGCGGAAACCGAGAAATACGCCCACGTGACCTTCTTCTTTAACGGCGGGCTCGAAACTCCCTTTGAAGGCGAAGACCGGATCCTGGTGCCCTCCCCGAAAGTGGCCACCTACGACCTGCAACCAGAGATGAGCGCGGCCGAGGTAACCGACAAACTCGTGGAAGCGATCAAGAGCGGAAAATATGACCTGGTGGTCTGCAATTACGCGAACGGCGATATGGTGGGTCACACCGGCAAACTGGACGCTGCCATCAAGGCCGCCGAGTGCCTGGATGAGTGCGTGAAGCGGGTTGTTGAGGCGCTTGATGAAGTGGGAGGCGAGGCCCTGATCACCGCCGACCACGGCAATTGCGAACAGATGACCGACCCCAAATCCGGCCAGGTTCATACCGCCCACACCATTGGCCCGGTGCCGCTGGTGTACACCGGCCACCGCAACGTCAGCCTCAGCGACGACGGCAGCCTGAGCGATGTTGCACCCACGCTGCTGGCCCTGATGGGGCTGGAGCAGCCAAAGGAAATGACCGGGCACAGCCTGGTCAGGATCGATTGATTACGGAGCGGATCCGACCTTTGCGACTGACGTTACTACTGGCGCTCACCCTGATGCTGGGTGCAGCGCCAGCTCTCTCCCAGGATGTCACGCCGGGCCAGATTGAAGATCTCAAGGAGCGCATAGAAGAGATCGACGACTGGCTGGCCGATGCCGAAGAAGACCGCTCCGACCTGGAGCGGCAGCTTGTCGCGACCGAACGCAAGATCAGTGAGCTCACCCGGGAACGTCGGACGTTGCGCCAGCAAGTGGCTCAGCAGCAAAGCCGGCTGACCGAACTGGAACAGCAGGAACAGACACTGAACCGCACTCTCGATCGCCAGCGGGAAAGCCTGAAACAGCAGATTCGCGCGGCGTGGATGGAAGGTGACGCGCCTGCCATCAAGGTTTTGCTCAATGAGATCGACCCGGACAAGATTGCCCGGACCATGACCTACTACGAATACCTGAGCCGGGATACCGTCAGCCGGCTTGAAGCCTTCCGCATCAGCTTGCAGGAGCTCAAGGCAACCCGCGCCGAGGTTCAGGCCACCCGCATGGCATTGGCCCGGACTGAAGAAACTTTGGCCAAACGCCAGGCAGAACTCACAACCTCGCGCCGGCAACGTCAGCAAACACTGGCGGCGCTGAATGCCGATATCCAATCCCGGCGCGGCGAACGCAGCGAACTGGAAGCGGACCGCAAGCGCCTGGAAAAGCTGCTCGACGAGGTCCAGCAGGCCATAGCTAACATCCCTTCTCCCAACGAATCCCGGCCCTTCGTCTCGCTGCGGGACAAACTGCCCTGGCCGGTACGGGGCGAGGTGCTCAGTGGTTATGGCGATCGCTATGCCGACGGCAAACTCCGCCGGAACGGCCTGCTGATCCGGACCAGCGAGGAAGCCGAGATCAAAGCCATTCACTATGGCCGCGTGGTTTTTGCCAACTGGCTACGGGGCTTCGGACTGATCACGATCATTGATCACGGCGATGGCTACATGACACTCTATGGGCACAGTAGCAGCCTGTTTACCAGCCCCGGCGACTGGGTCGCCGCCGGCGAAGCCATCGCCCTGGCCGGCCGAACCGGCGGCACGGAAAGCCCGGCACTGTACTTCGAGGTTCGCCACAATGGTAAACCCGATAACCCCCGGCGGTGGCTTGCCGACTGAGTGCCCGCCCCAGGGCTGACAAACGCCGCCGGCCACGCCATACTGTCGGGACTCAGGGAAACCAGTCCAACTGTCGGAATAAAAACGGGATATGTGAATGAAACGGGTCAGAAGTCCACTCCAAGCCTTTGCCTTGCGCGCCGTCGCCCTTGCCACCTGTTTCACCGTCTCCTCCGGACTGGTTTTCGCCCAGGACACCACACCCGCCGACCAGCCACTGCTTGAGGGCATCCAGGGTGGTGAGCGGGTTGAGATCAGCCTGCCGGATCCCGAGAAACAACTCCCCCTGGACGACTTGCGCAAATTCACCGAAGTGTTCAGCCGGATCAAGGACGCCTACGTTGAGGAAGTCAGCGATCAGAAGCTGCTCGAGAGTGCCATCAAGGGCATGCTCGCGGAACTCGACCCACACTCCACTTACCTGGCTCCCGAGGACTACGCAGAACTTGAGGAAAGTACCTCCGGGGAATTCGGCGGACTCGGCATCGAGGTGGGCATGGAGAACGGCTTTGTAAAGGTCATCGCGCCCATTGATGACACGCCGGCCCAGAAAGCCGGTGTCCAGGCGGGCGACCTGATCATCAAACTGGATGAAAAACCGGTCAAGGGCATGAGCCTCGAAGAAGCCGTCAACCTGATGCGTGGCAAGCCAGGCAGCACCCTGACCCTGACCATCATGCGCGAGGGCGAGAACGGGCCCATCGAAATCGATGTGACACGGGACATCATCCAGGTCACCAGCATCAAGTCCCGGATGCTGGACAACGGTTATGGCTATGTGCGCATCACCCAGTTCCAGGCAGACACGGGCAGTCAGTTCCGCGACGCATTGCGCAAACTCGAAGACAAGCACGGCGATGACCTCGACGGCCTGGTGATCGACCTTCGCAACAATCCCGGCGGTGTGTTGCAGGCGGCGGTCGAAACCGCTGATGCATTGCTTGACGATGGCCTGATTGTCTACACCGAGGGCCGCATCCAGAGCTCTCGCCTGCGTTTCAGTGCCAAGTCCGGCGACATCATGGAAGGCACGCCCATTGTTGTCCTGATCAACGGGGGCTCCGCCTCGGCCTCGGAAATCCTGGCAGGCGCCCTGCAGGATCACGAACGCGCCGTGATCATGGGCACCAAATCGTTTGGTAAAGGCAGCGTGCAGACGGTCATCCCGCTGGAC
>CBIHLH010000193.1:0-5161 GCA_966210405.1 uncultured Marinobacter sp. | reverse complement strand
TGGCGTCCAAGGGCTCGACGTTGCCGGGTTCGGTGGTGCCCGCCACGCCGCAGATGGCCATGACTATGATTTTCTGGCGCTGCAGGACCAGGCATTTGTCGCGCAGGGCGTCGGTCTGGATCCGGTTTTCGTCGTCGGTATCCACGGGAATCAGGGCCTCGCGGCCCAGCCCGAGTACGTCGGCGGCTTTGCGCAGGGAGTAGTGGCCGCGACGGGAGACGACGATGGCCGCGCCTTCGTAACCGTAGTATTTCAGCGCCCGGAACAGGCCTTCCTGATGCAGGCCGCGAAAGCTTCCCTCGGCCGGGAAGGCGCGGTTACGGGCGACCCAGAGGGCCGTCAGGTTGGCGACGGTACCGCCGGAACACATGGCACCCAGGGCGTAGCGGGGGTCGTGCATCCACTTGCGATAAAAAGCACCATCCTCCTGATACACCAGGCGGTGGATCATCCCCAGTACCTGGCGCTCCATGGGGGTGAAGGCCTTGGAGGTTTCGGTTTTGACCAGGTTCTGGTTCAGGGCAATCATGATTTTGGACAGCGGCAGCATGAAGTACGGCAGCGCTGAGGTCATGTGCCCGATAAAGGCCGGGGACGCGGTGTGAACGGAGTTGGCCACCAGCTTGTCGAGCAGGAACTGGGCCTGTTCCGACACGAAAACGGGTTTCTCCGGGATGCTGTAATCGGAGAAGTCTTTCTCCACATCCGAGAGGTCCCGTTCCACCGCAACGATGTGCTCCTGCAGGAAGCCGGCAAGGTTGCGGGAGATGTTCTGGTCAATCCGGCTCAGCGTGGATTCCGGCGCCTCGGGCACCGTGAACACGCGATACATGGCCTCGACGGAGGCCTGGGCGGATTTTTTCTTTCCGGTCATAGGCGCCACTCACACTCAGTGGTCATCCGAAGGGACGGTTCCGGGTGCCCTGCGGATATGGCCGGAGCGGATGTCCGGCGTTGGTTACTGATCACCTGCTGCTGGCAGGCGTACTGGCATCCCTGAGGGGGCGTAGTATACGGTGTGGTGAGACGTTACGCCACAAGGCCCCATGCCGGTTGCTGTGTCCGGGTCAGAGTATTTCCCGGTGGATGTCCAGTATGGCGGCATCCACCCGTTCTTCTATGGCTTTTTCGATCTGGTCGAGGCGTTGGGTGATTTGCTGGGAGGAGGTGCCGAGGGCGGCAATGGTCCAGGTGGCGCAGTCCAGGGCCTCCTGGTCGGCGGTTTCGGCCACGGCCAGGTCGGGTTCTTTGCCCCAGACGGCTTTTAGGGCGGTGAAGACTTTGCGCTTGGCTTTCAGGTCTTCGCAGCCGTAGAGCTGGAAATGCAGGGTCAGGATGCCTACGTGGGGCGTGATCACGGGCTGCTGGGGCGCGTTGCTTTCCTTTAGGAGTTTTCTCAGGGCTTCTGACATATCTGGTTCCGTGCAGGAGCCGATGAGGGTGGGCTTCTCAAAACACGCTGTGAATACGTCCCTGTACGCTCTGCTCCGCCATCCATGGCTCCGCAAGGTTTTGAGAAGCCCACCCTCACCGGCTCTCGGGCATTGTACGGGGCATCTACGCTCGCCGGCCTTAATCGCTCGGTCGATCAGCACGACGAGTCGACGCAATGCCTCTAGCCTACTACAGGCGTTGCCCGTTTGATAATGGCTGCCGGGTCCGTGCCGGAGGGCAGGTTGCCGTAGTTCATGCCGCCGCCGGACTGCAGTCGGGCGGCGCAGAAGGCGTCGGCCACGGCTTTGTCTGAGTGGCGCAGCAGTAGTGAGGCCTGCATGACCAGCGCCAGGCGGTCGACCAGGTTGCGGGCCCGGTATTCGAAGTCGCTGATGTCGGCGAAGTCGTTCTGCAGCTGGGCCAGGAACTGGTCGAATCGGCGGTCGGCGCCTTTGGCCTCGGCGGCTTCCCGGAAGTAGGCGTCCAGGGTTTCCGGTTCTTTCTGCAGGGCGCGCAGGGTGTCCAGGCACTGGACGTTGCCGCTGCCTTCCCAGATGGCATTGACCGGGGATTCCCGGAACAGGCGGGGCATGATGCAGTCTTCCATGACGCCGCTGCCGCCGATGCATTCCATGGCTTCGTAGGCGTGGTTCGGGGTGCGTTTGCAGATCCAGTATTTGCCAACCGGGGTGGCCAGGCGAGCCAGCAGGCGTTCGTGTTCCTGGTCCTGGTTGTCCAGGGCGCGGGCGACGCGCAGGGTGTAGGCCAGTGCGGCTTCGCTTTCCAGGGCCAGGTCGGCCAGGACGTTCTGCATCAGTGGCTGGTCGATCAGGTGGTGGCCGAAGGCGCTGCGATGGCGGCAGTGGTGGCTGGCCTGGGCGATGGCCTGGCGCATGCCGGCGGAGCTGCCGATCATGCAGTCGAAACGGGTCATGGCGACCATCTCGATGATGGTGGCAACGCCCCGGCCTTCTTCTCCGATCAGCCACGCCAGGGCGCCTCGCAGTTCGACTTCGCTGGAGGCGTTGGCGACGTTGCCCATTTTGTTTTTCAGGCGCTGGATCTGCCAGGGGTTTTTGCTGCCGTCCGGGCGCCAACGGGGCATCAGGAAGCAGGATAGGCCACCTGGCGCCTGGGCCAGGACCAGGAAGGCGTCGCACATGGGGGCGGAGACAAACCATTTGTGGCCGACCAGTTCGTAGGCCTGGCCGGGGCCGCGTGGGCCGGTCGGGTAGGCTCGGGTGCTGTTGGCGCGAACGTCGCTGCCACCCTGTTTTTCAGTCATGGCCATGCCGATGGTGACGGAGGCTTTCTGGCTGTCCGGCAGGTTGCGGCGGTCGTAGCTGTTGGCCAGGATGCGTGTTTCCCAGTCGGCGGCCAGTTCCGGCTGTTTCCGGATTGACGGGATGGCGGCGAAGGTCATGGTGATCGGGCAGCAGTGGGCAGCCTCTACCTGGGAGTGCATGTAGTATTTGGCGGCCCTGGCGACATGAGCGCCTTTGCCGGGGTGGGTCCAGGGACTGCTGTGCAGGCCGTTCCGGAACGCGATGTCCATCAACTGGTGGTAGGCCGGGTGGAAGTCGATATCGTCGATCCGGTGGCCGAACCGGTCGTGGCTGTTGAACACGGGTTTGTTGGCGTTGGCCCGGAACCCCAGGTCGATGGTTTCGGCAGCGCCCGCCAGGGCACCGAAGGCCACCAGGTCGTCGTGGGCAGCCTGGGCGCCTTCCCGCCGGGTTGCCTCACGCAGGGCGGTGTCCTGCTCAAAGAGGTTGTAGTTCTCCAGCGCCGGTGGCTGGTTGGTGACCTCGTGGGTGACGGCCAGGTAGCGGTCACCCGGTTGGGAGGCGTTGGTGTCGGGCCGAGGCTGCCGTGCGTTCATGGTTAGCTCCTGGTACCGGTCAACCCCTGCATGCAAAAGCGAATAATGGAATTGACCAGTGGGTCGTTATTCTCGGTTCGGGGTGCAGCGCCTTGATCTCTCTGGGTGGGTGAAAGCGGGCCCACCAGGCTCTCTGCAATGGCGCCCACCAGGCAGGTGCTGCTCTGGCGGGCGTCCTGATCGGGAATGCATCCGTCTTCGATGCCTTCCCGGATCGCTTGTTCAAACAGGTTGGCGTAGGCCTTTCGGTACGCCAGCCGCTCCTCTTCCACTTTCGGGTCGACCGGCTCGGCAATCAGTGACCAGGCCATCACCGGGCCTTTCAGGGCCCTTTCGGCGAATTGCCTCAGTGCGCTCTCCAGGCGCTCGGCGGCGTTGCCGGGGGTTGCCAGAGCCTCGGCTACCTTGTCCACTTCCCGCTGGGTGGCCCGCCGGAAAATTTCCGCAAACAGATCCTCGCGAGATTCAAAGTGGCGGTAGATTGACCCGGTGGCGACTCCGGCCAGGCCGGCAATCCGGGTGATCCGGGCGCTTCGGAAGCCGCCTTCCGCCACGCACTCGTTGGTGCATTTAATGATCCGTTTGCGCGCCTCTGCCTTGCGCTGGCGCATCTTCTCTGTTTCACGATAGGCCATGCCGGCTCCCTATAAGTAGTGAATCATTATTCATTTTTTGTGTCAATCGAACAGGGCTCGAATATGCTTCTATTTTATACTTTAAATTCATGGTGTTATTTGTAGTTACAAAAAATTACAAAAAAGACGTTGCCAATAAATAGCGCGGTCACGAAAAGCAGATTATAAAGACGCCAAGACGAGGCCGCAGACGGTTGTTCGTCGAGACGGAGTGTAGGCCCCCGCGGGGTTGCGGCACTTGTATTGATGTTTTCGTTGATGGAGAAAAGGCCATGAGTGAGTTCGACGAAAGCAACCTGGAGCCGTCCGGAAGCTGGACTGGCGATAGCGATGACAGTCATTCCATTGCCGGCCGGGCGCGGGTGCGCGCTCAGCTGCAAGCGGATATTGAGGCGTTCCTGAACCAGGGCGGCCGGATTCAGGAGGTGGACACCACGTTCCGATCCGATACGCCCCGTAAGGTTGAAGTGGGTTTCAATAACCGTTCTCTCTGATCGTTCCTGACAGACATCGGAGCCTTCTGGGCTCCGGTGCTGCTGCCACTAACGCATGCGCCGGGTTTGACGCCGGTCTCGGTATCGGGTGCCGCCATGGTCTATGCTGGCCCGGCATTCACCTGTGTGGGTGGTTCATGCCCGAACCCGCCACAGTTGTTACCGGAGTCGCCCATTGTTAATGAAACCCGCCGTTCGCGCTCTGTTGCTTGTGTCAGTGATCATAGCAGTTGTTCTGGCTTTCCGGCTGATGATCTCTGGTCCCCCGGATACGGCTGCCCGGGCCACCCCTGCGTCGACTACCGCCGGCTCGGCTTCCGTTAGCCCCGGGGCCATGCCGGAGCAGACCGCCCCGTCGGTGCTGGTGGCGCAGTCGGAGGAAGGTGTGGTGGTTCCGGATCACCTGCCGCCGTCGCTGTTGGGCACTTCGGTGCCCTCGGGCTGGGCCCGGGTTGATCGGCTGGGCAACCTGATTCCCACCGCCGAACTCCGGCAGATGTTCGAGTACTTTCTCTCGGCGCTGGGGGAGGAGTCGCTGCCCCAGCTGGTAAGGCGTATCCGCACCTCCCTGGCCGCCCTGGAGCAGCCGGCCAGGGACCAGGCACTGGCCACCCTGGGGGCCTATCTCGACTACAAGCATGCGGTGTCCGATCTGGAATCCGCTTACAACAACGCGGGGCCGCTGACAGCAAGTGAGATGCAGCGGAGGATGGAGG
>CBIHLH010000192.1:0-5222 GCA_966210405.1 uncultured Marinobacter sp. | reverse complement strand
CTCCCCGAGCCCCGCAGCAGGCCTCCAGAAAGGCTCGGGGCACATGGCTGGGAGAACCTCCCAGAACCGTGGAGCGCCAGGGATGGCGCGACCGAGCCCTACAGGGACGTATTCACGGGCGTGTTCTGGGAGGTTCTCCCAGCCATGGGACCTTCTCCCAACTTGCGTACACCTGAAAGTTTTCAGACAAAATGAGGTATCTGAGTGGAGTCAAACGCACTTAAAGCTTTCTTGACGATCGTGGACCAGGGCTCATTCTCTGAAGCGGCTGAAATACTCCACCTGACACAGCCCGCGATCTCCAAACGCCTGGCGTCGCTGGAAAACCGATTGGGTGAAAAGCTGATTGACCGCAGCCACCGGGAAATCCGCCTGACCGACGCCGGTGCGCGACTTCTGCCCCACGCCCGCCGGATACTGGATGAGATTCACAATGCCCGCCTAGCCCTGTCCCCCGGCTCTGGTGAACTGGAGGGCGAGCTCCAGATTATTGCCAGCCACCACATTGGCCTGCACCACCTGCCTAACTGGTTACGCCGGTTCACCCGGGAATTCCCAAACGTGTCACTGAACCTGCAATTCATGGATTCAGATGCGGCTTATGAGCAGATGCGCAAACGCAGCGCTGAGCTGGCGTTTGTCACACTTAGTGACAGTATGGAAGGGAATCTCGTGGTATATGATCAGTGGCCCGACCCCATGGCGTTTGTGGTTGGCCCCGAGCACGCATTGGCCGGCATTGAGTCACCGGGGCTGGAAGACCTCGCAGGGCACCCGGCGCTGCTGCCCGACACCACAACGGCGACCTACCGGGTGGTCAGCCGTTTGTTTCTGGAAGCCAGTCTGCCCCTGCACCCGCAGATGCGGACGAACTATCTGGAAACCATCAAGATGATGACCAGCGTCGGGCTCGGCTGGAGCGTGCTACCGGTGAGTATGCTGGACAACAGCGTCTATCGTCTGGACATCGGGTTCCCGGTTACACGGGTCCTTGGTGCCGTCGGACTCTCGGGCCGCCAACTTAGTAGTGCCGCCAAGGCATTGATTGAGGTGGTCAAAGCCGGGAAAAGCGTCTAAACAGTCTGTTTAAATCGACAACAGCATCCTGGATTGCATCGACAACTATTCTGGATTTCGAGGAGTTTTAATGGGATTTGACGATTATTTGAAAATACTGGCCAAGAATGATGGCTCTGACCTTTACCTGAGTACCGGCGCGCCGCCCTGTGCCAAGTTTCACGGCGCACTGAAGCCGATTGACCGCACTCCGCTGGCACCGGGGGTGATCAAGGACATCGCCTACCAGATCATGGATGAGGAACAGGTGTCGGAATTCGAACAGGAACTGGAGATGAACCTGGCTTACAGCATCCGCAATGTCGGTCGCTTCCGGGTCAATATCTTTCGTCAGCGCAACGAGATTTCACTGGTAGCGCGGAACATCGTTACTGAAATCCCCAACGCGGATGACCTGGGCCTGCCCTCAATCCTGAAAGACGTGATGATGGCCAAGCGCGGTCTGGTGTTATTTGTCGGCGCCACCGGCTCTGGCAAATCGACGTCACTGGCGGCGTTGATCGACTACCGTAATTCCAACTCCTCCGGCCATATCATCACCATCGAGGACCCGGTGGAATACATCCATCGACACAAGAAGTGCATCGTGAACCAGCGGGAAGTAGGGGTGGATACCCGGAGTTTTCACAAGGCGCTGAAAAACACCCTGCGCCAGGCCCCGGATGTAATCCTGATTGGTGAGATCCGCGACCGGGAGACTATGGAGCATGCCCTGGCCTTTGCCGAAACTGGCCACCTGTGTATTTCCACCCTCCACGCCAACAACGCAAACCAGGCGCTGGACCGCATCATCAATTTCTTCCCGGAAGAGCGGCGGGCTCAGTTGCTGATGGATCTGGCCATGAACCTTCGGGCGTTTGTCTCACAGCGACTGGTGCCCACGGTCGACAAAAAACGTTGCGCGGCCATCGAGATACTGCTGGGCTCGCCAACCATCTCGGAACTGATTCTGCGCGGTGAGCTGGATGGCATCAAAGAGATCATGGAAAAGTCGGCCAACACCGGCATGCAGACCTTTGATCTGGCCCTGTTCAATCTCTGGAAAGAGGGAAAGATTTCCGAGGAGGAAGCCCTGAAGAACGCGGATTCCGCCAACAACCTCCGTCTCAAGATCAAGCTTCATGGCCAGGATGGAACATCCGGAAAACCTGCCGGACCCACCGGAAGTGGCCTTTCACTGCAAATCGAAGAAGACGACGAGGACGAACCGGAATAATCCACGGTCAGGCGTCATTACCTGGCGGAGGCCTGAGCCCCCGCCAGGTAATGACAATCGCCATCGCCATCGCCACGGCGCCGCCCCAGAACGCCGCCGACGTGCTGAAACCTTCCACCAGAAACCCCGATAGCCAGGCCCCAAGCGCGCCTCCGGCGCCAAACGTCAGGCCGCTGTATAGCGCCTGCCCCTGGCCATGGTGATGCTGCCCGAAAAAGCCCTGAATGTACTGCACGGAAATGGCATGGAGCGCCCCATACGAAGCGGCGTGCAACAACTGGGCGAACAGCAGCACCGACACCACATCCGTCAGTTCCGCAATCAACACCCAACGGATCATGGTTAACGTCAGAGCGCCGATGGCAATCTGCCGCACTGTAAAATAACGGGTCAGCCGATGCATCACCAGAAACAGGCCAATCTCCGCGAGCACCCCCAGCGACCACAACAGGCCAATGGCAAGTTTGCCATAACCGTGTTGCTCCAGGTGAATACTGAAAAACGTGTAATACGCCCCATGGGACACCTGGAGCAGAAAATTCATCAGGAAAAACGTCACGACCGCCGGGTGGGTGATGATCGCCTTCAGACTGCCCTTCGGAGCCGGCGGCTTTCGCTCACCCCGCTCGGGCGGCACCAGAAACGCGGACACGGCAATCCCGGCAAAGACCGGCAGCAGCAGCCAGGGCAGGTTCTGTACCGGCAGCCACTCGAGGATAGCCCCCACCAGCGCCACCGAACCGATAAAGCCAACAGAACCCCAAAGCCGCACCTTGCCGTAACGGTCTTTTTGCGCGCCCAATGCACGCAGGGTAATCACTTCGTATAGCGGAAGAATCGCGTTCCAGAAAAAGGTGAACGCGAGCATCACCAACAGCAGCCCGTAAAACCCCGGTTCCAGGAACACGCCGGCAAAGAACAGCGAACCGGTGATGGCGCCAAAACGAACCAACCTCACCCGCTGCCCGGTTTTATCCCCAAGCCAGCCCCAGACACTGGGTGCCACAATTTTTGTCAACTGAATGGTCGCCATCAACGTGGCAATCTGAAGGTAGCTGTAGCCCTGCCCATTGAGGTAAAGAGACCAGTACGGCAACAGCCCGCCCAGCAGGGCGAAAAACCAGAAATAGAGGTTGGACAGACGCCAGTAAATACCGCCACTCCTTGAAAATCAGGGTGAAGCATCCGCGGGATCGGGCGGTTGTGGCAGGGCACACCTTCCCAAAATGTGGAGCGCCATGGATGGCGCGACCAAGCCCTACATGGACGTATTCACGGGCGTTTTTGGGAAGGTGTGCTCTGCCACAATCGCTGCACCCAAGTCACCGTGAGCTCAGAGCTGCCCGATAACGGGCGTCGATACCGACACATCGCCATTCTGCCCCCGGTGCCGCAGATAATGGTCCATCAACACGATCGCCATCATCGCCTCGGCAATCGGCGTGGCCCGGATACCCACACAGGGATCGTGCCGGCCCGTAGTAATCACCTCCACCGGATTGCCATGCACATCAATACTGCGCCCCGGCAACCGCAGACTGGATGTCGGCTTCAGAGCAATGCTCGCCACAATCGGCTGCCCCGACGAAATCCCGCCCAGGACACCGCCGGCATTGTTCGACAGGAACCCTTCCGGCGTCATCTCGTCGCGATGCTGGGTACCCTTCTGCTCAACGGCGTCAAAGCCGGCACCAATCTCAACACCCTTGACCGCATTGATACTCATCAGGGCGTGCGCAAGATCGGCATCCAGCCGGTCAAATATGGGCTCGCCCAATCCCGGAGGCACGCCCTCGGCCACCACATTGATCCGGGCGCCGATTGAATCGCCTTCCTTGCGGAGCGCATCCATATAGGCTTCAAGCTCCGGCACCTTATCGGCATCCGGACAAAAGAACGGATTCTGGTGGACCTGATCCCAGTCCAGCCGTTCGGCCTTGATCGGGCCAAGCTGGGACAGATACCCCCGAATGGTAATTCCCAGACGCTGCTGGAGGAATTTGCGCGCCACCGCACCAGCAGCCACACGCATGGCCGTCTCACGGGCAGAAGAGCGCCCGCCGCCCCGGTAATCACGAACGCCATACTTGTGCGTGTAAGTGTAATCCGCGTGGGCCGGCCGGAACTGCTCAGCAATCTTCGAATAATCCCTGGACCGCTGGTCGGTATTCTCGATCAGCAGTCCGATGGGCGTGCCGGTGGTCCTGCCTTCGAACACCCCGGACAGAATCCTTACCTCGTCGGCTTCACGACGCTGAGTGGTGTGGCGGGAGGTACCGGGCTTGCGACGATCCAGATCTGCCTGCATGTCCGCCTCAGACAGCTCCAGCCCTGGTGGGCAGCCGTCGATGATGCAGCCAAGTGCCGCACCGTGGCTTTCGCCGAAGGACGTTACCGTGAACAGTTTTCCGAACGTATTTCCCGACATAATTCAGTATCTTGTGAATAGTTTTTAAAAAAGGTTTACTGCTTGTTCTGCCAGTGCCGCAAATCGCCTTCGGTCAGGAGAAAAACCCCGTCGCCACCATTGTCGAATTCCAGCCAGGTAAACGGCAATTCCGGATAGGCCTGATCCAGCGCTCGCCAGCTGTTCCCGACCTCAACGATCAGCAACCCACCAGGTGCCAGATGCGCCAGGGCACCCCCGATAATCCGGTGCGCGATATCCAGGCCGTCCTGGCCCGCCGCCAGCCCCAATTCCGGTTCATGGCGATATTCTTCTGGCATATCGGCCAAGTCTTCGGCATCCACATAAGGCGGGTTGCTCAGGATAACATCGTACTGGCCTTCAACCTGACCAAACACATCTGAACGGAGACAGCGGACCCGGCCACGGACGTCGTGCAAATCAATGTTGGACTCCGCAACCTCAAGGGCCTCCGGTGACAGGTCCGCCAGATCCACTTCCGCGTCTTCAAACACCAGTGCG
>CBIHLH010000191.1:0-5256 GCA_966210405.1 uncultured Marinobacter sp. | reverse complement strand
CATGTAGACAAACTCATAACCGATTGAGCCCGCCACATAAAACAGCAATGCGGCCATCACACGGTTAAACCATGTGAAGAAAAGCGGGTTCTCGATGCGCTTGCCCAGTAGATGGCCGACCACAGCGTAGCTTCCGGGCGCGCCGATTGCCAGTACCGTGAGGGCCAGAGACCACACAAGAATGCCGGCACCGTGTATGCCTGCGCCCGGGAACTGAATAGTGGCGATGGGCAGTGTGGCGACGACGCCCTTTGGGTTCAGTAACTGCAGGACCAGCCCCTGCCGGTAACGCAGAGGGCGTTCGTTGGTCCTGTCTTCGCCAAGCGTGACACTGGCTCTGAAAATCTTGACTGCGAGCGTCGCGATATACCCACAGCCCAGAATGCTGATGATGATCAGGACATCGCTGCCAATCAGCCTTGAGCCCAGCCAGCCGAATGACAGGAACAGCAAGAGCATGGCTGAACCCACCCCGAAATAATACCCCGTGGACGCCTTGGCGTGGCCGTTCAGTCCGGTATTCAGGCCGAGCAGGTTCACGGGCCCAGGCGTGTACATGACGCCTATGGCATAAGCGAAAATTTCAATCATGGGCTTTTCCTGATAGCAGCAAGTGCGGGGCTTTAGGACGTGATGTTTGCCTGGTACTGCCGGGGTGTCATTCCGTAGATGCGCTTGAAGCGCCGGTTGAAGTGGCTGAGGTCCGCGAAGCCATAGCGATAGACCACATCGTTGAGGGAGCCGCCGGTATCCAATGCATGGCGTGCCGCATTAATGCGACAGTTCACAACGAACTGGTGCGGGGTGATGCCAAACTGCTTCCTGAAGAGGCGCAGGAAGTGGTATTTGGAAAGGTTCGCGGCGTCACTGATGTCTTCCAGCGCCAGATCCTCGGTGACATGGGTCTGGATGAAATCCCGGGCGCGTTGCAGCAACACGTCGGCTTTTCGGGTGGTGTCATCGAGGTCGAACCGGCCGGCACGCTGGGTGACACGGGATGCGATCTGATAGAGCGCGTGTTCTTGTTCTATCCGGCTGCCGACTTTGCCCGTGATCAGCCGGGCCAGTTCCAGAATAGCCTGGCGCAGCGTTGGGTCCTGCATCAGGGTTTCGCCTACCCGGAAATCTGTGGCCTGTTCGCGGCCAGCTGCGTTAGCCACCAGGGGTTCAAGCTCGCTGGCGGGAACGTAGACCATCACATAGCTCAGCGGTTTGTCACCTCCGGAGCAACCGTCGTGCACTTCACCCGGATTAAACTGGATGATGTTGCCGGGCATGCTGCGATGATTGGCACCGCCACTGAAGAAATCCTGTCGCCCGGCGAGGGTAACGCCAAAGGAGTGTTCCTCGTGTGCATGTCGGTCGTAAGTAAAACCGTCCATCGCTGCCTGCAGTACGGTCAGATTCGGAAGGTGTACGCTTTTGATAAACCGAAATTGGCTGTCCTGTTCCACCACAGTCTCCCTGAGACAAGGTTGTGACCCGATTCATCCCTACTTTAGCGCTCGGCCAGGCGAATATCTTGGACAATATTGCTCAGTGAAAGGGTCTGAGCGCGATCAAGAGTACCAGCCCAGAGCTCACAATGTCGCGCCGGAGAACCTCGGCTAAACATTTGAGTATGGAGCCGATCAGAACTTTGCTTATTCCATGGACAGGAAAGGTGTTGCGCAGATTGTGTATCAGATCAGCACCGTGACTCTGATGGCGATTGTCGTCGGTGGCGGCGCAGAAAGAACGCGACTACAGATTTATTCTCCGCACAGTGAAGTTCTGGTAAACCCTGCCGATAACCCAAAAATAACCGGATCCCGGTAGAGGACACTAACAAAAATGAATTCAGTCGCTTCGGAAAGTGGTTCGCGGCAGCCTTTGGCAGGCCGCATCAGCAACGTTTTGGTTCTGGCCCTGTTCGCGCTGGTTGTGGTGCTGCCGGCATTTGCCTTGGTCGGGCTTGGGCTGGCTGCCCTGGTAACTGCGGTGACCTGGTGGCTGGGCCGTGACCGGGTGGTTAGCGCTGAAGCGCCGGCTGAACCCGGCGCCGGTCAGAGTCAGGAGGTGTTGGATATATCCAGGGACCAGCCGATCGGCTCCGGCCAGGCGGGGCGGATTGCCAGGGAGCATAACGAGCTACTGGCCAGCATGCGGGGTGCCCTGTCGGACCTGCGCCATCATGCGGTGCAGGTGGCGGTGCAGTCTGCGCGACTGCGTAAGCTTACCGGCCAGGCGCAGCAGAGTGCCCGCAAGCAGGAGGAGGTCTCCGAACTGATTGCCCAGTCCAGCGGTGAGGGTGCCACGGCACTGGAGGACATTACCCGGCGCACCGGATCGGTCTCGGAGCTGAATTCCCGCAATCTTGATGGGGTGCGCGAGTCCAACCAGGCGTTGTCCCAGGTGGCGGAGCGTATCGGCCAGGTTAACGACCAGTTGCTGACCTTCCGCGAAACCGTGGCCGGGTTGAGCGAGAGCGCCGGCAAGATTGGCAAGATTCTGGAGATGGTGCAGGGGTTCTCGGACCAGACCAATCTACTGGCGCTGAATGCCGCCATCGAGGCGGCGCGGGCGGGTGAGGCCGGTCGAGGCTTTGCGGTGGTGGCGGATGAAGTGCGCCAGCTGGCTCAGAAGATCGCGTCGGCGACGGGCGATGTGCATCAGATCATCAGCGATATGGACTCCCGGGTAGGTCGCACCGAAAACGACACGGCGCAGTTGCTTGAGCAAACGGATCAGGCCCGGGAAGAGGTGACTTCGACCGCCGCCCAGTTCGCCGACATGCTCCAGTACATCGAGCAGGCGCACGAGGAGCTTCTGTCCGTCACCGCTTCCGTGGAAGAAGTCAGTGTGACCAACCACCAGGTGCACGAGCACGGTAACGAGATCCATCAACTGGGTCGGGAACTGGCGGAGGAGATCGCCGAATCAGATGCCTACTCCGAGCAACTGCGCGAAGCCACCGAGGCTTCGATGGCGCTGCTGGCCGGCTACCGCATCGGCCGCGGTGCCTTCGAGGAAATTCTGGAGGAGCGCCAGAAACTGGCGGCCGAATTTGAAAGCGGGCTCACCGAGCTGGCCCGGCAGGGTGTGAACATCTTTGATCGTCACTATGAGCCGGTGCCGAACACTTGGCCGCAAAAGTATCGGACCCGGTTTGTCGATCGCTTCAAGCAGGCGTTCCAGGAGCTGACCGACCGCAGCAAGGAACGTTTTGATGGCACGGTCTACAGCCTGTTGCTGGACGCCAACGGCTACATCCCCGTTCACCACAAAGCCACGTCACAGCCGATCACCGGCGACCCGGACAAAGACCTTCTCTACAGCCGTGACCTGCGCCTCTATAACAGCAACGAGACTGAAAAGCGGCGGGCCAACCACACGGAGCGGTTCCTTCTGCAGACCTATATCCGGGATACCGGGGAAATTCTCAACGACCTTTCCATTCCCGTGTACGTGGATGGCAAGCACTGGGGTGCGGTGGTATTGGGCTTTAATCCGGATCTGCTGCTGGCGGGGCGTTGATCAGAGTTCGATGAACCGGGGGGCGAGGCTCAGTCATTAGACATTAGTTGTAACTTTGGTGATCTTTAGTTGCTTAATTGTCGGAGCTCTGGAAAGTTGGGGGTGTGGGAACATCTCAATAAAAATCAATCAGTGATGTTCAGCGACGAAAAAACAAGAACAATTTCGGGAGAAGCACATGTCTAACTACTATCTGAATCGACGCAAGTTCTTGCAAGGCAGCGCTGTTCTGGGTGCGGGCCTTGTCGCTCCAACGATTTTTTCCAGAGCCGCCAGTGCTTACACAAATGAGCCGGGCAAAAACCGGGTGGTACTTGGCTTCAACGTTCCTCAGTCCGGCCCGTACGCGGATGAGGGTGCCGATGAATTACGTGCCTACAAGCTGGCCGTCAAGCATCTTAACGGTGAAGGCGACGGCGGTATGCTGGGAACGTTCTCGTCAAAAGCGCTGAAAGGCACCGGCGTTCTCGGCCGCAAGGTCGACTATGTGACGGGCGACACCCAAACCAAATCGGATGCTGCTCGAGCGTCTGCCCGGGCGATGATTGAAAAAGACGGAGCCATCATGATTACCGGCGGTTCGTCTTCCGGGGTAGCGATTGCTGTTCAGTCGCTGTGCCAGGATGCCGGTGTTATCTTCATGGCCGGCCTCACCCACTCCAACGACACCACGGGGAAAGACAGGAAAGCCAACGGCTTTCGACATTTCTTCAACGCTTACATGTCGGCTGCGGCCCTGGCGCCGGTGCTGTCGGAACACTATGGGAACGACCGCAAAGCCTACCACCTGACAGCGGACTACACCTGGGGCTGGACTCAGGAGCAGTCCATGATTGCGGCTACTGAAGAGCTGGGCTGGGAAACGGTGAATACCGTACGCACGCCGCTGTCTGCAACCGACTTCTCGTCCTATATTGCGCCCGTGACCAACTCCGATGCGGATGTTCTGATCCTGAATCACTATGGCGCCAACATGGTGAACTCGTTGACCAACGCGGTGCAGTTCGGCCTGCGTGAGAGGGTGGTCAACGGCAAGCAGTTTGAAATTGTTGTACCGCTGTATTCCCGCCTGATGGCTCGTGGTGCCGGTGAAAATGTGAAAGGTATTTTCGGATCGACCAACTGGCATTGGACGCTCCAGGATGCCGGCTCGAAGGCGTTCGTCGAATCGTTCGGCAAAGAGTATGGTCGCCCCCCCTCGCAGGCCGCGCATACCTGCTACGTGCAAACTCTGCTGTACGCCGATGCCGCTGAACGCGCTGGCAGCTTTAATCCCTGCGCCATCGTTGAGGCGCTTGAAGACTTTGAGTTTGATGGCCTGGGCAATGGCAAGACCCTTTATCGCGCAGAGGATCATCAGTGCTTCAAGGACGTGCTCGTGGTTCGCGGTAAGGAGAACCCGGAGTCGGAGTTTGACCTGCTTGAGGTGGTCAATGTGACTTCCGCGGATAAGGTCACTTACGACCCCAACCATCCGATGTTTGCCGGTGGCTCGCTCGGAAAGTGTAACCCGGGCGTCTGACCCCGCTCCTGGCTTTCCCTGAGAAGAGGTGCACTTCCCCTCGCGGGACATGCACCGACACCACCCGACACGAGCACCGTCCGCGCGAGCTCGTCGCGCGCCGCGGCGAACGACGGCCCACGCGGCGTTGGTCTCGGTTTTCGCCTCAAGCTCGCGCGCGAGCTGCTCGCCGCCGAGCACACGAACGCCCGCTTCCTCGAGCTGGCGGGCGACCCTGG
>CBIHLH010000190.1:0-5361 GCA_966210405.1 uncultured Marinobacter sp. | reverse complement strand
GCGCCAGGGCTGCGCCGCGGGCCAGCCGGCGCTGGTCTTCATTGCCGCCCCGCACGCCGATCACGTGGATGTGGTTGCGCCGGCAGGTACCGATGATTTTGAAGAAATCGAGTTCGCTGTCCAGCCCCTGGTATTTCTCCAGGCTGATGATCAGCGGGGTGTCCTTGAAGAATCCCGGCGCCTGGCTGATCTTGTCGCGCAGTACGTCCTCGAACTCACCGTCGTCGAAATAGTAGAGCTCCAGTGCGGTCATGGAGACGCTGGCGCTTTTCAGCTGAAAGCTCTGGGTTACTCCGGAGGCGGCCGCATCGTTCATGGATTGTGATCCTGCTTGGGACCCGTCTGGTGCTGTGCCTTCCATTCCTCGTAGGGCATGCCGTAGATTTCCTCCCGGGCCTGGGGATCGGAAATCTCGAATCCCCGTTCGTCAGCTTCGGCCCGATACCATTTGGACAGGCAGTTTCGGCAGAAACCGGCCAGGTTCATCAGGTCGATGTTCTCCACCTCACTGTTGTCACGCAGGTGTTTGACCAGCCGGCGGAATGCGGCTGCTTCGATTTCAGTACGTTCGGACTCGGGAATAGGGTTGCTCATGGGGGCCTCGCAGTGGTTTGCACGCCGGTTATCGGGATTCCTGACATTCTCTGTATGTTAGCTTAAGATACAAGGCTGTATAAATGTACAGAATGTCGACGCGAGCTCCCGGATTATGCCACAACGCAAGATCATCCACGTGGATTGTGACTGCTTCTACGCGGCCGTGGAAATGCGGGACGACCCGAGCCTGCGGGATGTGCCGCTGGCGGTCGGGGGTGACGGCGGCCGTGGCGTGGTGACAACGTGCAATTACCGGGCGCGCGCCTTCGGAGTCCGCTCAGCCATGCCGGGCAGTGAGGCCAGGCGTCTGTGCCCGGGCCTGGTGACGGTGCCGCCGGATATGGCCCGTTACCGGGCGGTCTCACAGCAGGTGATGGCGATTCTGCGGGAACTGACCGATCTGGTGGAACCGCTGTCCCTCGATGAAGCTTTTCTGGACGTGTCTGATGTTCCCGATCACAAAGGCAGTGCCACCCTGATGGCCCGCTATCTCCGTGAGCGGGTTCGCCAGGAAGTCGGCATTACCATCTCCGCCGGCGTCGCCCCCAACAAATTTCTCGCCAAGATTGCCAGTGACTGGGAAAAGCCCGACGGGTTGTTTGTGATCCAGCCCGGGGATGTGGCGGAGTTTGTACGGGCATTACCCGTTGAGAAGCTCTTCGGCGTTGGGCAGGTGACGGCGTCGAAACTGCACGCGCTGGGGGTTCAGACCTGCGGCGACATGCAGGCCCTTGGGGCGGAAGTACTGATTGACCGGTTCGGCAAGCAGGGGTACCGGCTGCATGAAATGGCCCATGGCCGGGACGACCGGCCAGTGGTGGTGTCGCGGATTGCCAAATCGGTCAGTGTGGAGAGAACCTTCTCCCAGGACCTGCCGGATATGGCGGCCTGTGAGACGGTCATGGCATCGCTGGTGGCGGACCTGAACCTGCGGTTGTCCCGCAAGGCGCGCCAGAAGCCGATCCATAAACTGTTTATCAAGATCCGGTACAGCGATTTTTCCACCCATACGCTGGAGCGGGTCCGGGAGCAGGTTCGGGAACCGGTTCTGGAGGATTACCTGCCACTACTGACCGAGCTGGTCACCAACCGTGAACGGCCGGTCCGGCTGCTGGGGCTGGGCGTGCGCTTTCGGAACGACGATGCGCCGGTCACCCAACTGCGGCTGTTTGACTGACATCAGCCCGCGAGCATGGCCAGTGCGGTGCCGTGGAACAGAGTGACGGAGAGGCCGCCGATCAGGCCACCGATGACCGCGCCGGCGGCGACGTCGCTGGGATAGTGAAGCCCGAGTACCACCCGGGAGGCCGCGACACTCAGCGTGAATGGCAGGATGACCAGGGCAAGCGTCGGCTCGGTCATGGCCAGCATGATCTGGAAGCACATGGCGTGCAGCGTGTGTCCCGAGGGAAAGCTGTAACGATCGAGCGGGGGCGTGGCGCAGTTTATGGACGGAAACGAAATGAACGGCCGCTCGCGGATCAGGTGTTTTTTCAGGAGCTTGTACGAGAGCGTGCAGGTGAGCCCGGTGATCGCCATCAGCAGTGCCAGCCCCGGCCCCTGATCTGGGGAGAGCAGGGGCAGTGAGAGAATCAGGGCATACCACAACCAGCCATCACCCAGGCGGCTGACCACCCGAAAATAATCCAGGACCGGGCGGAAGCGGACGCTGCGGTTGATCGACTGGCAGAAGGCAAACTCCCGCTGGTCGGCCAGTTCAAAGAAGCGGGACGCTTTGCTTGGCGATGGCATGATATTCCCCCTTGGCGGGCTGGCTGAGTATCAGATTTTCGAACTGTTCGACCTGCGTACCCCAGTTTTGTTCCAGGGCATCCAGTCGCGCCTGGGCCCGGACCCGGTTGAGCAGGCTGGGCTGGTCCGCGAGCCGGAGCGCGCTGTCGATAAACGTGTCGTTGCAGGCCAGGGGCGCGATCATGCCGTTTTCCTCGTGGCGGATGTGCTCCCCGGCGGCGGCGTCGTCAAATGCCACCACGCCAAGTCCACTGGCCATGGCTTCCAGCACGACATTGCCGAAGGTGTCGGTCTTGCTGGGGAACAGGAACAGGTCGCCGGAGGCGTAATGGCGCGCCAGATCCTCCCCGCGTTGGGTGCCGCAGAAGATATAGTGCGGGTGCCGCTCGGCCAGTTGCCGGCGCAGGGGGCCATCCCCCACGAGGACAAACCGCGCCTGAGGGTGCAAGCCGCGAATCCTCTCAAAGCAGGCGACCGCCATGCGCAGGTTTTTTTCCGGTGCCAGCCGCCCTACGTAAAGCACGGCGCGCTCATTGGGTTGTAGCCCCCAGGCGGCTCGAAGCCCCGGATCCCGTTTGTGCGGCGTGAACCGGTTACAGTCAACACCGCGCCCCCAGAGGCCGGAGTGGGTAATGCCCATGGCCCGGACAGTTCGTTGCATGGACCGGGTGGGCACGAGGGTGATCGCGGTGCGGTTATGAAACCATCGGCCATACAGGCAGAGCAGTCGTTCCAGCGAACCGGCGCCATAGTACCGGCTGTAGTGATGAAAATTGGTATGGAAACCGGAACTCACGGGTACGCCCAGTCGCCGTGCCGCCGATACAGCGCTGACCCCCAGCGGGCCCTGGGTGGCAATGTAGATGGCATCCGGGCGGTCGGCCTGCCACAGGGCTTTCAGGGTTGCACTGCGCACCAGCCCGAGGCGAAGATCGGCGTAGCCGGGCAGGGGCAGGCCGGTGACCACATGTTCCTGGGTAAACAGGCCCTGTCCCGCCGCCGCCACCTTGCCTTCCGCCTCGTGCTGCTGGCGCGGCCGGATTACGGTGATGCGGTGCCCACGCTGCATCAGCCCCTGGCAGAGCTGTCTGAGGGTGTTGGCCACGCCATTGATTTCCGGCGGAAAAGTTTCGGAAACAATGGTAATGTGTTGGGGACGCCGATTGGCCTGCATGGTCTCGGTCACGGTGTTTCCTGTGGTTCCTCGGACATGCCTCCACTATGAAAAGTCGGCATGACAGTCAGGCGACAGTCCCGTGACATTCCCTTTACCCGTTCACCGAATCACATCGGAGACAGTATGCAAACACGCAAGCTCGGAACGACAGATATTGATGTAACGCTGATTTGCCTCGGCACCATGACCTGGGGCGAACAAAACACCGAACAGGAGGCGTTCGAGCAACTGGATTACGCCATTGCCGAAGGCGTGAACTTCATTGATGCCGCCGAAATGTATCCGGTACCGCCGAGACCGGAAACCCAGGGCTTGACGGAAACCTACCTGGGCAACTGGCTGGCCCGGCGCGGCCGCCGGGACGACCTGGTCATTGCCTCCAAAGTGGCCGGGCCGGGTAACGGGCTGAGTTACCTGCGCAATGGCCCGCGCCTGACCCGGGCCCACATCCGGGAGGCCTGCGACGCCAGTCTCCGGCGCCTGCAGACAGACTACATCGATCTTTATCAGGTGCACTGGCCGGACCGGAGCACCAACTTCTTCGGCAAGCTCGGTTATGTTCATAACCCCGACGAGGACTTCACCCCCATCGAGGAAACGCTGGCCGCCCTCGATGAACTGGTCAGGGAGGGTAAGGTCCGCCACATAGGACTGTCCAATGAAACCCCCTGGGGCATTATGGAGTACCTGCGGCTGGCCCGGGAAAAGAGCTGGCCCCGGGTGGCCAGTGTGCAGAACCCCTACAACCTGCTGAACCGGTCCTTCGAGGTTGGCTCGGCGGAAATTGCTCACCGGGAGCAGGCCGGGCTGCTGGCGTATTCGCCGCTGGCGTTTGGCATGCTGTCGGGCAAATACCTGGGCGACACCTGGCCGGAGAAAGCCCGGCTCACGCTGTACGAGCGCTTCAGCCGGTACACCAGTGGCCGGGGCGCGGATGCTACCCGCGCCTATGTCGAGCTGGCTCGCAGCCATGGGCTCTCTCCGGTGCAGATGGCACTGGCCTACGTCAACAGTCGCAGTTTTGTGACCAGTAACATCATCGGTGCCACCACCATGGACCAGTTGCGCGAGAATCTCGGTTCGGCCGACCTGACCCTCAGCACCGAGGTACTGGAGGCCATTGAGGGCATTCACCAGGAGTTTACCTACCCCTGTCCCTGAGCCCGGAAGGGGTCCCCGCCGCAAGGGCGGGGTCCGGCTGGTTACATTCAGACATATCGGGGATTATTTTTTGACAAAAAGACGGTGATCCTGTGACAAAAAAGCGGCGTATTTGTGTGCGAAATCACATCTTTCAGCCGCTCAATCATTAGACTTTAGCCTTAGGTATCCGTAAACTCGCTGTCCGGTTAAAGGTCACTGTCTGAGTCATGATTATTCGAATCTTCGTTGCCCTGCTCGCACTCAATCTGGTCGCTTTCGTGGTTCGCGCCGAAGCGGCTGAGCGCCCGTTTGATGACGTGGGCGAGACCATGTCGGCCCAGGAGATCTATGAACTCCAGGAACGCATGTCCGGCGATTTCGAAGAAGACAGTTCTGAAGCCTTCACTGAAATCGGGTCACGCCTGCTGAGCCTGTCACTCAGCCGTTCCCGGAGCGGGGGCAAACACTACGCATCCGAACCTGCTCAACCTGATCACGGTATTGCCCTGCTTGAAGAAGGCGCCTGCCTGAATCTCAAGTGGAATTTCTGATTCGGCTCCGGCCGCGCACAAACCTTCCTCCTGTCGTTTGATCCTGTCTCACCAGACTGCCTGAATCCTGATTTGGCGCATTGCCTGTGGCCTGGCGTCGTGTGATCATCCGCCGTGTACAACCGGTGGATGGGCCAACAA
>CBIHLH010000189.1:0-5375 GCA_966210405.1 uncultured Marinobacter sp. | reverse complement strand
GCCAGGGAGCGCGCCAGATCCTTGGCCAGGTTGGAGATTTTGCTGACTTTCACACCTGGGGCGGGCTTGATTTCAAAGCGGGTGATCACCGGGCCCGGATTGACTTCAACCACTTCCACCGAGACCCCGAAATCAGCGAGCTTTTCTTCCAGTAACCGGGACATGTGCGCCAGCGATTCTTCCGAGTAGCCCTTTTCCTGATGCTCCTCGGGAGGATCCAGCAGAGAGATAGGAGGAATGGCGCTTTCAATGTCTTCAAGCAGCGAAGGCTGATTGTTTTTACCGTTCCTGGCAGTGGGTGACTGCTCGTCTTTCTTGAACGGTGAAATCTTCACGGCCCGGGCCGCCGGGGCTCCGCCCGCGGCAGGCGCCGGATTGGCGGGCTTAGGTTCCGGCCGGGGCGCGACGTCGCGGGAGCTGAAACTCTCAAGCAATGCTGGCTCCCCGTCGGCGTTGGCCGACATCCCTTCCAGCCCGGGCTCCAGACGCTCTTTGGGACCCTCGGCAACCGCCCGGGATTTGCGGGGGCCAAGCCCTGGCAGGCGATGCCACCACCGGCGACCATTGTTACCGTTTTTTGCTTTTGGCGTTGCCTTCGGCTCCGGTGCGACCCGGTCCTTGACCACCGGCGGCTCCGGAGCCGGCTTTGGTGCCGAACGGGACGATGGTTGCGGCTTTTCCCGGGTGGCGCTCTCCGTCTCCGCAGCCGATGAAAAGAGGTTCTTTGTCGCCAGCGCGACTCTCAGCGTTGTTCCGCCGACCTGATCCATCAGCCAGAACCAGGACAGGCCGGTAGTCACCGTCAGGGCAAACAGGAAGATTGCAATCAGCAACAGCGTGGTGGCCGGCAGATTAAAGAAGCGCACCATGGCTTCAGACACCGCGGTCCCCATCACCCCACCGGCAGACACCCCAAGACCGAACACGGAATAGAGTGACAGCAGGCTGGTGGCGGAAAGCAGAATCAGGAGGAAGCCGCCAAAGCGCATCAGGAAAAGCGGAAAGTGCAGGTCCAGAGACTCGTTACGCAGCCGGATCAGCATGAGAGCGTAACCGGCGATCATCACCGGAAACAGGTAGGCGACCTGCCCGAAGAAATCCATAAGCAGGCTCGCCAGCCAGGCACCCGTGCGCCCCGCGTAGTTCTGCACGCTGGTTTCATGGCCGATACTGGCCCACCCCGGGTCGCTCGGGCTATAGGTCACCAGTGCCATGGCCAGGTATATACACAGGGCAATCAGAGCGATGACAGCGCCTTCACGGGCGCCCTGTGCGGCCAGGCGGCGAAAGCGCTGCTGCTTCTCTGTCAGTTCCTGTGGTGCTTTCTTCGCGTTTGCAGATTCAGCCATGAATGCTCAGACGTTTCCATTGCTTGCGTTCTGAAGCGCCTGAAGCCCTCTGGCAAGATCGGTCTTCAGGTCTTCGACTGCTTCTATGCCCACGGAAATCCTCACCAGATTCTCGGTGATACCGGCACGCTCCTTGTCTTCCGGAGAAAGCCGCCCGTGGGTTGTCGTGGCCGGGTGGGTGATGGTGGTTTTCACATCCCCCAGGTTGGCCGTAATCGAAATCATCCGGGTACCATCAATAAATCGCCAGGCTTCGGTGCGGTCGCCTTTTACGCAGAACGACAGAACCCCGCCAAAGCCCGTTTGCTGCTTTTTGGCCAGTGCGTGCTGCGGGTGGCTTTCCAGGCCCGCGTAAAAGACACGCTCGATGGCCGGCTGCTGTTCCAGCCACAACGCCAACTCTAACGCATTGTCGCAGTGGGCTCGCATACGGATTGGTAAGGTTTCCAAGCCCTTGTGGAAAACCCACGCGTTGAACGGGCTCAGAGTCGGCCCCGCGGATCTCAGGAAGCCGTAGACCTCGTCCATCAGCTTGCCGGGGCCGACAACCACACCTCCGACACAGCGGCCCTGACCATCCAGGTATTTGGTCGCAGAGTGGATGACGATGTCTGCGCCGTGTTCGAAAGGACGTTGTAACACCGGCGTACAGAAGCAGTTATCCACCACAAACAGGGCGCCGTTGTCATGGGCCAGTTGCGCCAGCGCGCCCATGTCCGCCACCTCACACAGCGGGTTCGACGGCGTCTCGATAAACAGCATCCGGGTTTTCGGACCCACGGCACGAGACCATTCGTCCATGTCGGTGAGGCTGACAAACGTGGTTTCAACGCCGAACCGGGCCAGGTATTTCTGAAACAGCACATTGGTGGTGCCAAACACACCCCGGGAACACACCACGTGATCGCCGCTCTGCAGCAACGCCATACAGGTGCTCAGAATGGCGGCCATGCCCGACGCCGTTGCCACCGCCCGCTCACCGCCCTCCATGGCGGCGATGCGACCTTCGAACGCCTGGACGGTAGGATTGGTAAACCGCGAATAGATATTCCCCGGTTCATCACCCCCGAAACGGGCCGCCGCCTGGGCGGCACTGCCGTAAACAAAACTGGAAGTCGGGAAGATAGCATCGCTGTGCTCAAGCTGACCCGTGCGGATCTGCCCTGCCCTCACCGCAAGGGTATCCACCGACATGCCTTCAAGATCCGATTCGGGGATCCAGACATTTTCTTCACGGCGAACGGTCATGAGCTTCTCCTGGTGGTTTCGGTAACGTGCTTAGTCTTCGTCGTTGTAAAGGTCGATAATGCCATTGTCTTCCGATTCGACGGCAGACCCTTTCGAGCGTTGCTCGTCATTCCGGAGCTCTTCCAGCCGGTTGAGGTAGGCCGCATCCACGTCACCGGTCACATAGTTGCCGGTAAAAACGGAACATTCCCAGCCCTCAATGGCATCGTTCACGTCACTCACGCAGGTGACCAGATCCTCAATATCCTGGTACAGCAACCAGTCCGCGCCAATCAGGTCGCGAATTTCCTCAACCGTGCGGTCGTGGGCAATCAACTCGCTGGCCGAGGGCATATCAATGCCATAGACGTTGGGGTAGCGCACCGGGGGAGCCGCCGAGGCAAAATAGACCTTGCGCGCTCCGGCATCCCGGGCCATCTGCACAATCTCCTTGCAGGTGGTGCCCCGGACAATGGAATCGTCCACCAGCATGACGTTCTTGCCCCGGAACTCAAGATCAATCGGGTTGAGTTTCTGGCGGACGGATTTCTTGCGCATTTTCTGGCCGGGCATGATGAACGTCCGGCCGATATAGCGGTTCTTGATAAAGCCTTCCCGGAACTTCAGGCCCAGCCGGTGAGCCATTTGCATGGCCGAGGTGCGGCTGGTGTCTGGAATGGGCATGATGACGTCAATGTCGTGATCGGGGCACTCACGGAGCACTTTTTCCGCCAGGGTTTCACCCATTCTCAGGCGGGCCTTGTACACGGATACCTTGTCGATGATCGAATCCGGTCGGGCGAAGTAGACGTGTTCGAAAATGCACGGATAGAGGTGCGGCTCTTCCGCGCACTGCCGGGTGTAGAGGGTACCATCGGTTTCGATGTAAACCGCTTCACCCGGATCGATATCCCGGACCAGCGAATAGCCGGCGGCGCTCAGCGCCACACTCTCCGACGCAATCATGTACTCCTTGCGGCCATCGTCCGAGGTACGCTCGCCATAGCAGGCGGGGCGAATACCATTGGGATCGCGAAAACCAACAATGCCATAACCGGTGATCATCGCGATCACGGCATAGGCGCCCCGGCAACGTTTGTGCACCGCACGCACCGCCGAAAAAATTTCATCCTTGGTAGGGTCCAGCTTGCCCAGTTTCTGGAGTTCGTGGGCAAACACATTCAGCAGGACTTCGGAGTCCGAATTGGTGTTAATGTGCCGCAGGTCAGTTCGGAACAGGTCATTACTGAGCTCGTCGGCGTTGGTGAGGTTGCCGTTGTGCGCCAGGGTAATGCCGTAGGGGCTGTTGACATAAAACGGCTGGGCTTCGGCAGAACTGGAACTGCCTGCCGTCGGATAGCGCACATGACCAATGCCTACATTCCCCACCAGACGACGCATGTGGCGGGTGTGAAACACATCCCGGACCAGGCCGTTGTCCTTGCGCAGAAAAAACCGCTCATCCTGAAACGTTACAATGCCCGCCGCGTCCTGGCCCCGGTGCTGAAGTACAGTCAGTGCGTCGTAGAGCGACTGATTGACGTTGGAAGTGCTGACGATGCCGACAATGCCACACATGGATAAGAGGGTCTCCGAGTGTTAAACCTGAATGTTAACGGGACGCGGACGCGGGTTCCACGCTTTCCTGCAACCGGGAACTGTCCGACGCGCCGGTAGACCCCGATGCGGGTCCGAGAAAACGGGCGAATTCATCGCCCAGGGTACGTCTGGACCAGTCTTCCACCACCGCAAGACGGTTAATCATGATGGATGAGCGCCACCAGGTATCCTGTGCCAGCGGGGTATAACGGGTAAAGGCGATGGCAACGATCACCACCACCAGGCCACGCAGCAGGCCAAACCCCATGCCCAGCACTCTATCGGTGGCGGACAACCCGGTCGCGCGTACCAGATGACCAATCATGTTATTGATGATGGCGCCTACGATGAGGGTACCAAAAAACAGGATGGCAAACGCCGCAATCAGGCGAACCAACGGCGTTTCAACGGTACTTTCGAGCAGCGACTGCATCTGGGGGTGGAACGTCCGGGCGAGAATGAACGCACCAATCCAGGTCACCAGCGACAGCGCTTCCTTGACGAAGCCCCGCTTCAGGCTGATGAGCGTGGAAACTGTAATCAGGGCGATAATGACCCAGTCAATCCAGATCAGCGCGTCCATGGAAAACCCGGTGGAGAAAAAGAAGCGCGAATTCTATCAGGAAACGGCCGGTCGCCAAACCGCCTGACCAGGATAAATGTGAGCGGCCGGTGTTTATTTTTCCCCGGTGGTCACGAGGCTGTTCAGATTGAAGGTTTTATCCAGTGCCTGCTTTGCGGTCTGGGCTTCGGATTCACTGGCGAACGGGCCGCTGAACACCCTGGTCAGGGTGGTTCCGCCCCGCACAACCTGCTGCAGATGGGAGTCGTAGCCTTTGTCGCGAACCTGATCCCGCAACCGACGGGCGTTGTCTTCATTGCCAAAGCTACCGAGCTGAACCACCCAGGCGCCTTCAAGCGAACGGGTGTATTCGGCGCTCTCCACGGGTTCCCCGGAGTCGGACGCCGATGCCGTGGTTGTCGGTGCCTCCGAGGGCTCGGGTTCGGCCACCTTGGGCTCCGCCGCCTGCCCTTCGACTGGTTCGGCTGGCTGGTCTGCCTTCGCGCCGTCACCGGTGCCGGAAGCATCGGTGCCCCCGGCGGAATCACCCTCTTCAACAATGCGGTAATCCTGGCTATCCACCAGGGGCCGGGAGGTCTGGGTGGCTTCCGGGTCAACGGCGCTGCCACTGTTCTCGT
>CBIHLH010000188.1:0-5482 GCA_966210405.1 uncultured Marinobacter sp. | reverse complement strand
TCCGATACAGCCACTGACAGTGCAAAGATCAAGGATACGGTGCACTTCCCTGTCCCCGAGCCAAGGCTGGAAGCGGTTCTCAATCAGCTCACCAATGGGCGACCGGGGAACCAGTACCCGCTCATCAACATGGAACGGCACCCCCATAAACCAGGCTTCGCCGAGCAGATAAGCCAACGGAACCCGCTCATGCACACGGCGATGAATCCGGTCCAGGATGAGTTGTCGCTCCTCCCGGGTCAGGCGGGCGTCCAGAAACAGGGTGTTGTTTTCCAGGGGCAGGTGCAGGCTGCGCATCACCAGCTGCACTGCCTCGTCCCAGACGTTATCGGTGCCATGCCCAAACGTGATGGGCGAAGCGGCGAACCGGGAGGACGCGAACCGTAAATAGTCGCGGACGGTATGGAGATCGTCTGTCGGGCTGGTCACTGATAAAAATCCTTCGCAGGCGCATGTCAGCGCGGGATTATACGCTGAATCCGCCTATGCCTGCAGCACCCGTCTCACACAAAGAGTCTGCCGATTTATATGGCCAGCGGCCCGGAACTGCTGCGACTTTGCTCAAATCGGTCCAGGGCGGCAGCCATGCGATCCCGGCCAAGCTGAATCAGCTCCGGGGCTTTGTGATAATCGTAGCTGCGGCACGCGTTTTTCGGGACATTCACCAGCAGGTCCGGCGGATAGCCGGCGATCTTGTACTGCACCAGCGCTCTCTGCATGGTTTCGACGGTCAGGTTCATGACATCGAATTTGCCAATACCCAGCTTGTCCCAGTCGATCGTTTCATGCTCTTCCTGTTGTTTCTTCTCATGATTCTTCTCAACCTGTTTCTGGTGCTCTTTTTTTCGCACCTCGCGGCTGATCTTGTCTTCCGGGCTGTCATTCTCCTCCGCCTTTTTGGCAGTCAGTGACTTCAACGTATCCCAGTCAAACCAGCGTGAGGCTTTTTCACGGACGGCGTGCACCCATTCCTCCATGTCTCCGCCCTCTTCGTCGCCGGTAAATGCAGCATCCGGTATGCGCTGGCTACGATCATCCTCGCCACTGAGGTTCACGGCAACAATGAGATCCGCATGAGAAGAAATCGTCGGAATGATGGGCAACGGGTTGAGCAACGCCCCATCCACCAGAACCCGGCCATGCAGAACCAGCGGGGTCACCACGCTGGGTATGGCCACCGAGGCCCGAATGGCCTGATCCAGCGGGCCTTCCTGAAACCAGATTTCCTTATGGGCGAGCAGATCGGTGGCCACCGCGGTGTAGGCAATGGGCAGGTCCTCAATGCGGGTATCCCCCAGCATTTCCCGAACCACGGAAAAAATCTTTTCGCCGCGAATGGCCCCGACGGAGTTGAAGGTGACATCCAGGAGTTTCAGCACGTCGAACTGACCGAGCCCCGTCACCCAGTCCTTGTAATCCTTCATTTTGCCGGCAGCAAACATGCCGCCGACCAGGGCACCCATGGAGCAACCGGAAATCGCAATAATGTCGTAACCACGCTCCACCAGCACCTCGATGGCGCCCATGTGGGCATAGCCTCTCGCACCGCCACTTCCAAGGGTAAGCGCAACAGTTGTCCGCCTGCGCCCAGCGGGAGACCCACTGGGCGACTGGGCTGCCGATACGCTGGAGCCTGTTACCACCGTACTGACACCATCCTGGGGGCCGCTTTCAACGGTTCGCTCATCGCCCGGCGCGTCGTCCCTGGACGTTCCCATTGCCACTACCTCCTGATCACCATGACTTCAATCCGGTTACCCCTGCGATCCGGTGATTCGAACACCAGGGCCGGGCCCACAATTATCCACTCCTGTTGATCCCGGGGCACACCGGTTTTGGACAGAATTTCGGACATCGACTGTACGGCGCCACTGGCCCGATCCATCGCGGAAGCGAGCGGTTCCTCGGCACGTAGCTCCGAATATCCCACCAGCACCACCCGGCTGCCCTGTTCACTCGCCAGGTTCGTCACCTGTCGTCGCTCCGTTGCCGTCCAGTCAAAATTATAGGTCACTCCACCCCGCCAGGGCACAATGAAGGGCCCGATAATTCGCCGGTTCATGGTTCCCAGCCCGGGCACCGGTGCGTCAGAGGTTACTTCCAGGTGTTCCACCCACACATATTCCCGCAGATTCCCCCGGGTAACGGTATAGATCAGCGTCAGCCAGCGAGTCCCATCTTCCTCCACCGTGCCGGCAACAAGGTAGTTCTGGGCGTCATCACGACCGTACAGAACCGCCTCACCAAAAATCTGATTGGCCCAAACGTTGCTCCGACCACATTGGACCCCCGTGCATTCAAACAGAATCCGGGCGCCGCGGTCCGCCAGTTGCCGCAGGTAATGGTCCCGGGCACGTTCCCGGCTGGCATCCCGGGCAATCTGGTACAACCGTCCTTCGCCCCGCACCGGCAGCCGCGCCATGGTGTCGGAGCGAATCTCGTTGTTGATTTCCCGAACCGGACTGAACAGCACCAGGTGGCCTGATGAGGCAATATTCACCGTTTTCTCGAGGGTAGACTGGGGATACGGTGTCGGCAGGCTGTCTGCCAGGGAGGCATTAGCGTTGCCAATCGCCAGCCCGCAGAGTACGGCAAGGCACGCAAGGACCCGGAAGTTGAAGGAGGTGTTACTCATGGGCCAGGAACTGTCTTACGGCATCCGCCACCGGTCGCGTGTCACCGTCCAGATGGCAGTGGTGCCCCCCGGGCACCTGCACGAGCTGCACCGATGTCAGCAGCTTCAGGCGCCGATCCAGGCCCTCCTGGCGGGCCAGCAACCCCTGTTCCGCGCGAACGAACAACGCAGGTGAGCGAATAGCCTGAAGCGAGGCCTGTACCTGCTCTTCGGTCATCATCAATGGCGATGGGTGCCGGAGCCTGGGGTCGGTCCGCCAGACGTAACCGTCGCCTTCGGGCCTCATGTTCCGGGGAATCAGGGTCAACGCGGCCTCCTGGCTGAGCGGGCTCAAACCACCCTCCCGAGCCCGGGCAGCGGTCTCAATGTCCCGATACACAACGGAGCGCCCGGAGCCGGACAGGCGCTTGCGGATCGATTTCCTGAGCTGGGGAATGGTCTCATTCGCCGGGCGGCTGAGCGCGCCCAGGCTGTCAATCATCACCAGTTTGCGCACCCGCTCCGGAAACGCCGCTGCATACAGGCTGCAGACGATCCCACCCAGTGAGTGACCAACCAGGTCAACGCGGTCGTCACCGGAGTCCACGAAATGCCGCTCCACCAGACCGGCGAGATCGGCCACGTAATCCATCAGCGCATAGTTCTGCCCCGGTGGCCGGTGGCCAGACCGCCCGTGGCCGGCCATATCGATGGCATGAACCGGTGCAAGCCCGGTCAGCTCAGGAGCCAGCTTAACGAAGGTAAGACAGTTGTCGAGCCAGCCATGGAGCATGATCACCGGCACCGGGTTCTCGGGGCCTGCCTGTTGCGGCCAGGAGAGGCCCGCCAGTACCAGGTTATCCAGGGCCCACTCGCTGTCGCGGAACACCGTCGCCGAACGGGAGGTGGCCGGTGTCATGGCAAAGTCATTCATATCGGGAGCGGTCTTCACATGGGGTGGGTGGGTCGATCAGAACTCAGTGAGCCTGCCAGGTAGGATTCGATCTTGGTTCTCGCGGTCTCGTCGTCACCGTTGAATTGCACACCAATACCCGCGGCCCGGTTGCCCTGAGCGCCTTTGGGGGTAATCCAGATCACCTTGCCGGCCACCGGAATCTTTTCCGGCTCATCCATCAGGTTCAGCAACAGGAAGACTTCATCCCCGAGTTGGTACTGCTTCTGCGTGGGAATAAACAGCCCACCCTGCCGGATGTACGGCATGTAGGCGGCATAGAGTACCGCCTTGTCCTTGATGGTCAGGGTGAGAATGCCACTTCGCGCACCAAATCCGGGCCCCATAGCCAACACCTTTTCGTCGTAACAGGTTCATCATTCGCCCAGGGAAATTTCCCTGACATTCCGCAATCATAGCAGCTAGTGGCCGCCAACGTGCAATCAACCGGCCGGCCGTTTCCTCGGCATCAGCGCCTGCCAGGTGATCAGCAACCGGCTGGCCTCCAGCTCCGGGTTGGCGTTGAACTGCCCCGCGAACCGGGCTTCACGCACGTTATCCAGAAGTTCGTGAGCCCGCCAGGCCGGGTTATTCCTGGCCAGAAAGCCCAGCATCTCCGCCGCTTCGGTGTCTGCGGCCTGACCCCCGGCGGCCATCCGGGCCAGATCTGCCGCCCAACCTTCGAACAATGACAAACCGTCATCGAGACCGAGCGCCTTGAACGCCTTCGCCGCCTCTCCCACAGTGGTCTGGCCCTTCATGAACAGACGAAACTGCTCAAAAGCCCGATCCCGCAGATCCGGAAAATCCCCAGTGGCATAAGCATAGGCCAGACGAGGGGCGCCACCGGCAAGCATCAGTGACTTGGCCAGCCGGTCCGCCGTCGGTCGGTTCTCTTCAGCCAGTTTCGCCACCTCGCCGGCCAGCCAGCGCTCGGCATCCTGCCGGCCGGGCACCGGCAGCGTGAGGGTCTGGCAGCGTGACCGGATGGTTGGCAATACCGGACGGCCACTCTCCTGCAACAGCAGCAAGGTCACATCCGGCACCGGTTCTTCCAGTGTTTTCAGAAGCGCGTTGGCTGCATTGAGATTCAGTAAATCCGCCCGGTCGATGATGGCGACCTTGCGTCGGGCAACCTGCGGTGACGCCACCGCGAACGTCGACAGCGCGCGAATCTGGTCCACTTTCACCATTTTGGATTTTTCCGGTGCGTACACCCGGACATCCGGATGCGACGAGGCCTGGAACAGCTCGCACTGCTTACAGTGGCCGCAGGCCCGGGGAGCCGCGTTATCCGTCATGACGGGTGAGTCGCACAGCAGCAAACCGGCCACCGCATCGGCCCACGCCCGCTTGCCAACACCACGTTCGCCGGCAACCATCAAGGCATGGGGGAGCCGGCCTTCCGACAGCCGGCGTTGCACACGATGCCAGGCTGTTGCCAGCCAGGGCATATCGGAGGCGATGTCAGTGGCGTCAATCACGTTGCTTTCCAGTCATTCAGGTTCCGCCCAGTCATTCAGGTTCCGTCTTTCGACGGTGTGCGTCTGCCACCCATTGGCCCGCTGCCCGACCGGGCCCGTCGCAACTGGCGCTTCAGGGTGGTCAGCAAACGACGCATGCGCCGCAGCTCCTCCCGCCGTTCCCGGATGGAATCCCGGGTATAGTAATGGCTGTTCACCATCCGGGCAAAGCGCCGGGCGGAATCCGCAGCCGCCGGTTCCGCCCGGGCCAGCCGCGCCGCCAGGGCAGAGGGCGTTTCTCCCGCCCGCACCGGCACACCGGCCCGGCTGCTGATGGCATGCCAGCTATCCAGCAAACGCCGTACGGGATCCCGGCTCACCCGGCGGCGCATCTGCAGCGCCGATACCAGGCCCGCTGCCAGCAACCCGGCCGCGACGATACCGGCGGTAAGG
>CBIHLH010000187.1:0-5666 GCA_966210405.1 uncultured Marinobacter sp. | reverse complement strand
CCAGTGACTACCCAGTTCGAGACCAATTTGAAGAACCAAAGGACAACCAACATGCTCAGGCGTACCAAGATTGTCGCCACCCTCGGCCCCGCAACCGATTCGCCGGAATCCCTGGCCGCCATCATCGGCGCCGGCGTTGATGTTACCCGGCTGAACTTTTCCCATGGCAGCGCCGATGAACACATTGGCCGGGCCCGGCGCGTCCGCGAGGCCGCCGCGGCCCAGGGCCGCTTTGTCGCTCTTCTGGCCGACCTCCAGGGGCCGAAACTCCGTATCGCACGGTTTACGGAGAACAAGGTCACCCTGAATGCCGGCCAGACCTTTATCCTGGACGCCGCCATGGACAAGGAAGCCGGTACCGAGGAGCGGGTCGGGATTGATTACGAGCAGCTGATCCAGGATGTGGAACCTGGCGACATCCTGGTGCTGGATGACGGCCGTATCGAAATGGAAGTGCAGTCGGTGAATGCTCACAGCATCACGTCAACGGTCCTGATTGGTGGCCCCCTCTCCAATAACAAGGGGCTGAACAAGCGCGGCGGCGGATTGTCGGCCGAGGCACTCACCGAGAAAGACAAACAGGATATCGTCACCGCCGCCAAGCTGGGCGCCGATTATGTGGCGGTGTCGTTCGTGCGCACCGCCGAAGACATGCATGTTGCCCGTCGCCTTCTGAAGGAAGCCGGTTCCGAGGCCGGGCTCGTCGCCAAGATCGAGCGCGCGGAACTTGCCGACGATGTGGAAGCACTGGATGCGGTGATCGAGGCATCCGATGCGGTGATGGTTGCCCGGGGTGACCTGGCCGTTGAAATCGGCGACGCCCAACTGGTCGGCGTCCAGAAGCACATCATTTCCCGGGCCCGGGTTCTGAACCGTGCGGTCATCACCGCCACCCAGATGATGGAGTCGATGATCACCAGCCCGATGCCCACCCGAGCCGAAGTGTCCGACGTCGCCAACGCGGTCATGGACTACACGGATGCGGTCATGCTGTCAGCGGAAACCGCGGTGGGCGACTACCCTAAAGAGGCGGTGGAGGCCATGGTGCGGATCTGCGTGGGCGCGGAAAAACACCCGTCCATGCATCAGTCCAAGCACCGTATTCACGAGAGCATGGAGCAGGTTGACGAAGCCATTGCCCTGTCCGCCATGTACGCGGCCAACCATCTGGAAGGCGTGTCCGCCATCATCTGCATGACCGAAACCGGCGCCACCCCACGACTGATGTCGCGGATCAAGTCAAGCCTGCCGATCTTCGCATTTTCCCGCCATCACTCTACCCAGCACCGGGTGGTGATGTTCCGGGGCGTGCAGACCATTCCGTTTGACTCTGCCAAGATCCCGAACGAGCGGACCAATGCGCTGGCGGTGTCGGAGCTAGTGAATCGCAAGGTGGTCAAGGAAGGGGATCTGATTGTGATCACCAAGGGTGATTATGTGAACGCCCAGGGTGGGACCAACACCATGAAGATTGTCCGGGTTGGTTCGGATATTCGCTGATTATTCCAGTCTCAACATCAGAGACTGAAGCCCGATACTGAAGGCGCCCGACCGTGTAGCTTCATGGTTGGGTGCCTGACGGTGGAGGGAAGACCCTGCCCAAAACCGCTACAAGCACATCCCTGTGCGCTTGACTCAGGCCACTAAGGCTAGCGGAAAACAAACACCGAAGTCAGAGGTCCAACAAACTGCCGCGCGCAATCTCGGTGATTTGGGACCAGTCTTTGGCTGCAACGACATCTGAGGGAGTCAGCCAGGTGCCGCCGACGGCCTGAACGTTGCCGAGGGCCAGGTAATCGGCGGCGGTGTTGCGACGGATGCCGCCGGTCGGGCAGAAGGTGACGTCCGGGAACGGGCCACCAAAAGCTTTCAGGGCCGGGATTCCGCCGGCCACTTCCGCCGGGAAGAACTTGAATTCCCGGTAGCCGAGGTTGTAGCCAACCATCAGCTCGGAAATGGTCGAAATACCCGGCAACAGCGGTGCTTCAGAGGTGACACCGAATTCCAGGATGGATTCGGTGACACCCGGAGTAATCACGAACTGGGCGCCGGCGGCCTCTACCTGGCGGTACTGGGCGATGCTGGCCACGGTGCCAGCGCCCACCCAGGCATCGGGAATGGCCTTGCGGACCTGTTCAATGGCTTTCACACCGTGTTCGGTACGCAGGGTGATCTCCAGCACCTTGATGCCACCGGCCACCAGTGCCTGGCACAAGGGCACCGCATCGTCCAGATGATCGATGGTGATTACCGGCACCAGGGGCGACGCGCTCAACACGGCTTTGACACGGTCTCGGTGGAAATCAGAAAGTTGGTTCATGGTCGTCTCCAGACGTACATTCGCGGGGCGGCAGGCTCAGGGGCTCCAGAACACCTGCAGCCCGGGCTTGAGAAAACAGCGGATGGGCATGGCCGCAACCTCGTGCGGCTCACTCAGCGCGCGCTCCAGGGTCGCGATTTTGTCGTTGCCCTTGAGGTGCAGCGCGGTATACCGGGCGTTCAGCAGCGCCGGAAGCGTCAGGGTGATTCGTTTCTGGGCCTGCGAAGGCGGGGTCATGGCGGCGACGACGTCCTGCCCACCCATATCCATGGCCCGGGCCAGCTCCGGGGCATCCGGAAACAGCGACGCCGTGTGGCCGTCGTTGCCCATTCCGAGAATCACCACGTCCAGTGGCCAGGCCAGGCTGGCCAGCTCCGAGCGGGCCGCCGTAAGGCCGTCTGCGGGCGTTGCACCGGGTTGTTTCAGCGAAAGGTAGCAGGCTGCCGACGCGTTGTTCTGCAGCAGGGTATCTTTCACCAGCCGGGTGTTGCTGGCCGGATCGTCTTCATCTACCCAGCGTTCATCCGCCAGCAATACGTCCACACGGCGCCAGTCCAGATCCGCCGAGGACAGCGCCCGGAAAAACGGCAGCGGCGTTGATCCCCCGGACACCACCAGGCTCGCTCGACCTCCGTCCGCCAGGCGATCACTCAGCCGCTGCGCCACCGCATGGGCGAGTGTCCCGGCAACCTCGTCCGGGGTGTCTCCGATGTGGGACTCGACCCCGGCGGGAAGGTGTAGATCAGGCGTCTTCATACCAGCTCCGTCCATCGCGGGTGATCATGGCGATAGAGGCGACGGGCCCCCAGGTTCCTGCGGCGTAGCGCTTGGGGGGATCACCACTGTCACTCCAGTTGCGGATGACACGGTCAACCCAGCGCCAGGCGTATTCCACTTCGTCCCGGCGAACAAACAGGTACTGGTTGCCCTTCATCACTTCCCACAACAACCGCTCGTACGCGTCTGGAATACGGTCGGTGTGGAAGGTTTCCGAGAACGTCAGCTCCAGGGGTCCCTGGCGCAGGCGCATGCCCTTGTCCAGGCCCTGATCCTTGGTCAGGATTTTCAGGGCCATGCCCTCATCAGGCTGCAGGCGAATAATCAGCTTGTTGTTCGCCAGGTGCTTCTGATCGGGGTCGAAAATATAGTGTGGCGCCGGTTTGAAATGGATGATGATCTGCGACAGCTTTTCCGGCAGGCGCTTGCCCGTACGAATGTAAAACGGCACTCCGGACCAGCGCCAGTTGTCAATTTCCGCCTTGAGCGCCACAAAGGTTTCCGTGGAGCTGCCCTTGTTGGCGCCCTCTTCCTCGAGATACCCCGGCACCGGCTTGCCATTGCTGGTGCCCGCCGTGTACTGACCGCGCACCACATGGCTATCCATCATGTCTGGCGTAATCTGGCGCAGGGCCTTGAGCACCTTTACCTTCTCGTCCCGGATGCTGTCGGCAGACAGATCAGACGGCGGGTCCATGGCAATCAGGCACAGCAACTGAAGCAGGTGGTTCTGGATCATGTCGCGGATCTGGCCGGCTTTGTCGAAGTACCCCCAGCGCCCCTCAATGCCGACGCTTTCCGCCACCGAGATTTCCACATGGGAGATGTGGTTCTGATCCCATTGAGAGGCGAACAGGTTGTTGGCGAAGCGCAACGCAATCAGATTCTGAACGGTTTCCTTGCCCAGGTAATGATCAATCCGGAACAACTGGTTCTCGTTAAAGACCTCGCCCAGTTCGTCATTGATGACCTTGGAGGATTCAAGGTCATGCCCGATGGGCTTTTCAACGACCACCCGGGTCTTTTCCGTGCAGCAACTGGCGGCTCGCAGGCTGCGGGCAATCACCCCGTACATGGAAGGCGGAGTTGCCATGTAAACAATCAGCTCGTTGTTGGCCTCGTCACGCCAGTTGTTCAGCACGCTGTAGCCGTCCGGCTCGTTGAAATCGAGCTGCTGGTAGTCCACCCGCTGCAGGAAGGCCTCGGCAACCGTGGTGTCAAACTCCTCGGGCTTTACGTAATGTTTCAGTTTTTCCAGCAGCTGCTTCCGGACACCCCCGGTATCCGTTTCAGTGCGGGCAATGGCCAGGACACGGCTGCCATCGGCGAGCAGGTTAGCCCGTTCAAGCTGGTACAGCGCCGGAAACAGCTTGCGCTGGGCCAGATCGCCCAGGGCGCCGAACATCATAAGGTCACAACGGGTATTGCTTTTGTTGACCATTGGTTCCTTCTCTCTGGTGGGTCGAGCGACCAGATACTCCGCTCGGGTTCGCGTTGCAATGTAGTAATTTTAGCCAAATAATGACATTCAAAACCGATTTTTCCAAGGATAAAATGTAAATTGTGATACTTTTACTACCCAAAAGCCCGCTAAAACACGGTATAATCAGCGCGATTTTCAATTAACGATCGCCCAGGAATCAGGGAGTATCATTGATGGCCGCGAACCAGGCGCACCGCGACGACAATCTGATTGAGGATATCCAGTCCCGACTGGACAACCTGAACAAATCCGAACGCAAGGTGGCCGAGGCCATCCTTCGGGATCCAAGCGCCGCTACTCGCTACAGCATCGCTGCCCTGGCCAGGGCAGCGGATGTCAGTGAGCCAACGGTCAACCGGTTCTGCCGGGGTTTTTCGGCCACCGGCTTTCCGGACTTCAAAATCCGGCTGGCCCAGAGCATTGCCACCGGCACCCCCTACATCGGCCAGAACGTCGAGGCGGACGACACGGTTGCCGAGTTCGCCGATAAAATCATGCTAAGCACCATTGCCAGTCTGGACAAGGCCCGGCAGGCCCTGGACCCCAAATCCCTCGCCTCTGCCATCGATTACCTCATCCAGGCCAAGCAGATCAACTTCTTCGGCATGGGCGGCTCCGCGTCCGTCGCCCTGGATGCCCAGCACAAATTTTTCCGCTTCAACATTCCGGTGATGTCCTACGACGACGCCCTGATGCAGCGCATGGTGGCCGCGGGCTCCAGTGTTGGTGATGTTATCGTGCTGATCTCCTATACCGGGCGCACCATGGAAACGGTGGAAATTGCCCAACTGGCACGGGCCAACGGGGCGACGGTGATCGGCATTACCAACCCGGACTCCCCGCTGGCAGACGCCTGCACCGTGGCTCTTGAGGTGACGGCGCCGGAAGATACCGAGGTTTATATGCCGATGTCCTCGCGCATCATCCATTTGACGGTGATCGACATCCTGGCCACGGGTGTCACTCTCAAGCGGGGGGCGGATTTCCTGGGGCACCTGAAAAAAATCAAGGAAAGCCTCAAGCCGACCCGGTTTCCCTCCAATCCCTCCAACCCGGCCTGAATCAGAAACTCCTCCCTCTACGCCC
>CBIHLH010000186.1:0-5713 GCA_966210405.1 uncultured Marinobacter sp. | reverse complement strand
GCACGAACACGATGGGTTTGCGGTGGTCCCGCAGAAAGCTGCGCACAGTCATCGCCAGCATACCCGGGCGGGGTTGGAGCATGCGCCCGGTGCGACTGCGGCCTCCCTCCACGAAATACTCAACGGAATAGCCCCGGGAGAACATCACATGCATGTACTCATTGAATACCGTGGCGTACAGCGGGTTGTCCTTGAAGCTGCGGCGCATGAAAAAGGCACCACCCCGGCGCAGGATCGGGCCGACAATGGGCATGTTCAGGTTGATTCCGGCGGCAATGTGCGGAGGCATCAGGCCGTTCCTGTACAGCACATAGGACAACAGCAGGTAATCGATGTGGGACCGATGGCAGGGCACATACACCACGGCATTGTTCTGGGCGACTTCTTTCACCACCTCGATGTTATTGATGGCAATGCCGTTATAAATACGGTTCCATAACCAGGACAACACCACCTCCAGAAACCGGATGGTGACAATGGACATGCTGGCGGCGATTTCATCGGCGTATTTATAGGCTTTGGCCCGCACCTTGTGGGGCGGGATGTCGTCCCTGGCGGCGGTCTCGCGGATGGCCTCCTTGACGGCCTGGGTGCGGACCAGGCCTTCGACCAGGGTACGGCGGTGGGACAGGTCCGGCCCCAGCACCGCCTGGCGAACCCGACGGAAGTGGGTTCTCAGAATGCGGGCCAGCTTGCGGTTGGCGCGCTCCTCACTGTGCCGGTATTCATCAACCACCTGTTTCAGGGACAGGGGCGGGTTGAACTGCACATAGGTATTACGGCCGTGCACCAGGATGATCAGGAATTTCTGCAGGCGGCCCGCCACCGACCAGGTATCCGAAAGCAGCAATTTGACCAGGGATTTTTCCTTGTCTGGCGAACGGCCCCAGAACAGCGATACCGGAACAATCTGCACGTCCTGGTCGGGATGTTCGAGGCCATAGCGCACCAGGGCCTTGAATTCGGTGGTGGGAATCGGGGTTTGGCGGTTCCGGAACAGGCCACCGATACGCCGGTACAGGAAAAAGAACGAGTGTGCCGGCCCGTTTTTGACCGGAAGTGATTCCGTGGCGCCGGGAAGCCCGGCCCGAATGACTTCCTGCTCCAGCACCAGGCGGCTGGACAGAGAACTGTATTGCAACACGTAGCAAACCGGCTGGTCAGGGTTCAGTTCCAGGGTATCGCGGCTGTTGCCACTGACATCCGTCCGGACCCAAAGGAACAGTATCTTTCGGAAAAGGGCCAGGATCAGGCTGCGAATGCCCTGGTATAGACGCATACAGTATTGCTCCGGTAATAAAACAGGTGCCAAGTTTACTTGGTTGCGTACGGGCCGGAAAGCCGCAACGGCGTTCTGCGGTGTCACCGGGTTGTGGTACATTCCAGCTTGGCCCATTTAACATTCAGGCGCGAATTCCAATGGCGATATCCGCAACCCAATGGCTCCCCGGCTGGACCCCGGAACCACCGACTCCGGGCGACCTGGTTCTGGCGCTCTCCGGCGCCCATGTGCTCAAGCCTGTCGATGGCTGGCTGTTACCCTGGGGCCGTGAGGGCAAGGTAGCCACTCTGGGTGATCCGGTGTCTCTGGGAACAGTCGACGGGCGTACGGTCTATGTCACCGAGCTGGACGACGTGGGCAGGGATGAACTGACGAAGGTGCCGTTGCGGGAGGCGTTGCTGATGATGAGCGATGCCCCGGCGGACATGCTGAGTACCGGCTTCCAGGTATGGCAATGGTGGCGTGACCACCGGTTTTGCGGCCGGTGCGGCGCTGAAACCGGTGTCCATCCCCGGGAGCGGGCCAAGTGGTGCGAACCCTGCGGCATTCCCTGGTATCCGCGCCTGGCGCCCTGCGTGATCGTTGTCATTCGCCGTAACGAGCACTTTTTGCTGGCGAAGTCGTCCCGGAATACGCGACATTTTTACAGCCTGATTGCGGGTTTCGTAGAGCCCGGTGAAAGTCTGGAGGCCGCAGTGCGGCGGGAGGTCAAAGAGGAAACCGGCCTTGAGGTCGATAACGTGCGTTATCAGGCCTCTCAACCCTGGCCGTTTCCACACCAGTTGATGGTCGGTTTTTTCGCGGATTATGTGGCGGGTGATCTGGTGTTACAGGAAGACGAACTGGCCGATGCTGGCTGGTATTTACCGGGCGACACGCCACCGGTACCCCCGGATACCACCATCGCCGGTCGGTTGATTCGGGCCATGGAGCGGGAGATTTCCCGGGGGAGTGGTCAGGATTGAGTGGCCCGTTGATGGACAGAATGCCCCGGGTTTTGATCTTCGATTCCGGCGTTGGTGGCCTGAGCGTCGCCCAGTGTGTGCACCAGGCGTTGCCTGGCGTGGACTTGGTCTACCTGGCCGACAATGCCGCGTTTCCCTACGGTGACCAGCCTGAAGCGGTGGTGGTGGAGCGGTGTTGCGGGCTGATCGGACGGGCGCTGGCGGACGGTGACTTTGATGTGGTGGTGGTGGCCTGCAATACCGCCAGCACCGTGGTGTTGCCGCCTTTGCGTGCGATGACCCGCGTTCCCGTGGTGGGCGTCGTGCCGGCCGTGAAGCCGGCCGTTGGCAAAACCCGCAATCGCCGGATTGGCCTGCTGGCAACGCCAGCCACGGTTCAGCGACCGTATCTTGATGATCTGGTGCGGACGTTTGCTGCTGATTGTCAGGTTGAGCGTATTGGCCATCCCGGGCTGGTGCGGTGGGCAGAAGCGTTCGTGCGCGGAGTGCCGGTGCCCCGGGACGAACTGGCGATCGCCCTGGCGGCGTTTCGCCAAGCCGACGTGGACACTGTGGTGTTGGGGTGCACCCATTACCCCCTGTTGCTGGCGGCGCTGAAGGACACTCTGCCCGATGTGCTGTTCTGGGTGGATTCCGGCGAGGCCATTGCCCGCCGGGTTGCCTGGTTACTGGAACAATCAGGCCGGTTGGCGGATGCCCGTGAGCCGGTTTCGAACGGCGCCTCGCCGGTCAGCGCCGCGCTGTTTTCCGGCACGGCCCCGGAGGGTGTGGCGGACTTCATGGCAGCACTGGGGTTGGCTGCGGCCCGTGTGGCCAGTGACTGGCCGAATTCTGAATCCGGCACTTTCGAACCTGGTACTTACGAATCTGGTCCTACAGCAGGCGGGTGAGCTTGAACATGGCCAGAAACTCCAGCGCCGGAATCGCCCGGCGGTGGCAGCAGTAGGTTTTGAGCATGGCGCCCCGGAACCGCGATTTTGTGAATTCCAGCCCCTTGAAGTTATATAGAAAATTGCCGCGCTCATAGAGCCCGTGCAGCAAGCGCTTGAGCAGTCGGCTTTCCTGGTGCTCGGTGGCGGGGTCAAGCGACAGGGGAATAAGCCCCAGGTCCAGCCAGGGCACGCCCTCGGCCTTGAACACGTCCATGGCGTGAGCCATCAGGGTGTAGAAAATACCCTGGCGGAAGTTGGCGTTGGCCCGGGAGATGTTCGGTACGTAACTGATGATTTCATTGTTGCGGTAGATCGGGTCAAAATAGATAAACCCGACGGCTTTCCCGTCCTGATAGGCGTAGAAGTGACGCTCGTTTTCCCGGTAATCCATTGCCATCGGGCGGATCAGGAAGCGGATTTCATTGCTTTTGCATTTCCGGGTCCGGATCCAGGCTTCGGAAATCTCCCGGGTGTGGTCATCACTGAACCGCTCCATGACCGTGATGCCATTCTTCTCCGCCTGGTTCAGGGCTGTGCGCAATATCTGTTTCTTCTTGCCGGTCAGGGTCCACTTCCGCAGATCAATCCGGGACTCGCTGCCGAACTGGGTACCGTAAAGACCAAAACGCAGGTGCAGGAAATCGACTACCGGTTTGGACACCTGGATGTAACTGGCATTGGGGAAACGTTGGTGAAAATGTTCGAGCACCGTCGGAAAATTCTCCGGCGCGCAGACCGGATCCGCCAGCACGAAGGTGCCGCCCCATTTACGCATATAGGCGATGTAGCCCATGCCCGGCACATCAAAGTACTGCATGCCCGGTTGCAGTGTCGAAAACGACTGGGAGTGAACGCCATACTGTTTCAGGTAGTTCACGCGTTCGGTAAAACTGAACGAACCGTTTTCGGCAGTGTCCAGGTTGTCCAGTGCAAGTATCTGATCCGTCATTGGATGGCTCCCCCGATTATGGTTGTTGCGCCGGTGGCTGATTACGCCTGTTTGCGACCAAGAATGGACCAGTAGCAGTCCATGTTCAGGAGCTTGAAGTGCTTCTTCTCGGTGACTTGCAGGCCCAGGCGCTGCATGTGCTCGGGGTAGTTGTAGATCTTGTGGAACGCGTTGTTGGCAAACAGCCAGAAGATAAACACGGCCATGTACCAGTAGAGCTTTTTGAACAGGCGGGACAGAACATTGCCGGTGGGATAGCAGAAGTCGCCCACCACGATACGGGCGTCGGCCTTGCCCAGTCGGATCAGGTGTTCGAGCACCCGTACCATCATGTCTTCATCAAAGACATTCAGGAAAAAGTTGGCCACCACCATATCGTACTGGCCAGGATCGTTCACGGCCATGATGTCGCTGTGAATGCGACGTATGGTCAGGTGGGGCGCCTCTTTGCCCTGGGCCTCGCCGAACTTGCGCAGCATGGTTTCCGACAGGTCCACCACGGTGACATCCGCGCCCAGCTCCGCAGCACGGATGGCGTCACGGCCATGGCCAACGCCAGCAAACAGAATGCGGTCTCCGGGTTTCACCGTTTCCACATCCAGCATGGCGGTTTTGCAGCGATGGATATTCTTGCCGCTGTACAGGTTGCTGAGGAAATCGTAGACGGGGCCGATGTATTTGTATTTGTCGCGCATGAGGACGTCTGCCTGTTCTTGTTCCTGGGGTGTTGTCACCGTTTTTATCGTTATTAGGCCCGGCGGACGGCCGGAACGTGCGGTGATCAACGCTCTGTGACAGTGAGCTTAGAGAACAGGGTGGGGTAATTATGTGCAGCAATGCGCATTTCCGGATACATAAAGTAACCCGTTGCAACGCTTTGCTAACAGGATCAACCTTTTATATCGGAGTGTCAGACAATCAATAATAAGAGTCAGGAAACGGCAGCACGAACAGCCCGCTGGCTGAGCAATCTGGAAATGTCCACGGCGGGTCGGGCGGGGCCGTAGAAAAAGCCCTGAACCTGATGGCAACCAAGACCGCGCAGGTACTCCAGCTGTTCGTCGGTTTCCACGCCCTCCGCCACAATTTCCAGTTTCAGGCCGTGGGCCATGGCGACGATGGCATTGACGATGCAGGCGCCGTCTTCGCCACTGCGAATGGCTTTGACGAAGGATTGGTCAACCTTCAGGGTGTGGATGGGCAGGCGGTGCAGGTAATTGAGGGACGAGTAGCCGGTGCCAAAGTCGTCGATGGCAATACGCACTCCCAGACAAGCCAGCTCCCTCAGCTTCTGGCTGATCTGCTCGAGATCGTTCATGATCACATTTTCGGTGATTTCAATCTCCAGGTTCCCGGGCGGGAACCGGTGGGCCTTTACGCGCTGCATCAGGGTTTCCACGAAGCGCGGGTGTTCGACCTGGATCGGCGACAGGTTGACTGCCAGCCGCAGCTCCGGGTGGCCGCCCCGTATCCAGCGGCCTACATCCTGGCAGGCCTGGTCCAGTACCCGTTCACTGAGCTGGCCGATCAGTTTGGTCTCTTCGGCCAGCGGCAGGAAATCCCGCGGGTAGAGCAGCCCCCGTTC
>CBIHLH010000185.1:0-5785 GCA_966210405.1 uncultured Marinobacter sp. | reverse complement strand
CGCCTGAAATGGTATCCCGGTCCAGCACTTCATTGGGGTGGGAGAGAAACAGTTGCAGCAGGGCAAAATCGGCCCCGGACAGGGATGCCCGCTCACCGGCTTCGGATACCAGTTCGTGGGCCAGGGTATCCAGCCGCCACCGGTCGAACAGCACATAACGGGGGTTGTCTGCCCGGGTGAACCGGGCCCGACGCAGCAACGCCTTGACCCTGGCCTGCAGTTCCCGGGCGCTGAAGGGCTTGGCCAGATAATCATCGGCACCCAGCTCCAGGCCGACCACACGGTCCGTTTCATCGGAACTGGCGGTGAGCATGATGATGGGGACCCGGGAATGCTCGCGGATTTCCCGGCACAGGGTGAAGCCGTCGTCGCCAGGCATCATCACGTCCAGCACGATCAGGTCGGCACAGGCTGCTTCCAGTTGCCGGCGCATGGCGTCACCATCGGCGGCCGTACGCACACTGTAGCCTACCCGGGACAGGTGTTCGTGCAGCAACTCGCGAATAGCCGCGTCATCGTCAACCACTAGCAATGAGGCTTTTGTATCTGTCATGGCATCCATTTATTGTTGTTTGTCATTACCAGAATATGTCCTAAAGTTGTGAGGCAAAAGCCCCCGCGGCCTGCTAATCTGGCGTTTGTTCACCTAATCACACGGATGCAAGGGTCACCATGGATTTCCGGCCACTGGCAGTGGGCATGGCAGGTCTGCTGGCACTATCTGCCGCGAGCGCGCAGCCCTCCACCCCGCAGCTCAATCTCTACACATTCCTTGCGCCGCCCTATCAGGTCAGCGAGTCAGGGCGTCACAACCAGAGCCGGGTCACCGGAGAAACCGTGGAAACCGTCCATTGCGCCGCCAGCCAGGTGGGCTGGCCCACCCGCGTTCGCCTGGCACCACCCAACCGCGGGCTGCACTCCTTGCGGCGAAACCTGATTGACGGTTATTTTGCCGTCGACTCCTCCATGGAGCTGGATTCCCTCGCGAAACGCAGCGATCCACTGGCCCTCGAGAAATGGTACTTCTTCTCCCGGTCCCAGGAGCTTGACCCGGAGCGCGCACGCATCGGCGTGGTCGCCGGCAGCAACGAGGAAGCCTGGCTGCTGGCCAACGATTACCCGGTGTATCTGAGTGTTGCCTCTAGTGATCAGCTTCTGGCCCTGCTTCGACGTGGCCGTATTGATACCGCGCTCATGGACGAGCGGGTCATGGCCAGCCTGCGCAGGGCCTCCCCGGAAGGCCAGACCTTACTGCACGCCCACTTCCTGCGCTACGCGCCGCTGCATCTTTACCTCACCGAGAACTTTACCGCAAAACATCCGAAATTTCTGGACGCTTTCAATAAGGCCCTGCCGGACTGCATGGCGGCCCAGCTCGCGCTCTCCGACGGCGAGTCACAGCGGGTTCGTCAACTGGCCTCGGAGTTGATGGAACAACTGAATCAGACCATTGATTTGCATCAGGCACTGGCCGACGGACTGCGGCTGGACAACTTCACCGATGTGCTGACCGTTGACAGCAAGTGGCAGGCCCTGGCACCCGACATCGCCGTGCCCATGGCCCAGGACATTCTGGGCTTGCCCGGGTCGCACGCCCTGCACGACTGGCAGCTCACGCACGGTGGCCTGATTACCGAAATACTGCTGATCAATGACGCCGGAACCCTGGCAGCCATCAGCAACCTGTCATCGGATTACTGGCAGGGCGACGAACCAAAATTCCAGGAAGTCATAAAACAGTTCAGCCGCAAAGCGCCTGATACGGAGCTCCTCTACATTTCTCCGATTCACTACGACGCATCAACCGCCCGCTTTCAGGTCTTCGTCAGCGGCCCCGTGCTATCCGCAGACAGCTCGGAACTCCTGGGGGTGGTCGCCATGGGCCTGGATATCGAGACCCTGCTGCACAACACCGATATTCCGCTTCGGTGAGCTCAAGGCGGGCCGATCTCACACGCCAGCACCAGCGCCCAGAATTCCGAAAAATCGCTCACCACCACATCGGGTTTGTCCGGATGTTTATGTGTACCGGGAAAGATCCTGTTCAGCCACGGCAGATCCCACTGGGCGCCATTGAAGAACACCGACGTCATGCCGGCACGTTTTGCGGCGATCACATCGGTGGTGCTGTCGCCCACATACCAGACGCTCGGGTCCGGCGGATAATCCAGCTTCTGGACCGCCCTCAGTAACTGGTCCGGGTGGGGCTTTCGCAATGGTGTGTCATCGCCGCAGACATCCACATCGAACAGCTCCGTCCAACCGGTATCCTCAACCGCCGCCAGCTCATGCTCGAAGAATTCACGGTCCCGGTTGGTGATGACACCCACCTGAATACCCAGCCGGCGAAGGCCCTCCAGCACATCCCGAACCCTGGGCTCAAACGCCTTTACCGTGCCGTAGTGGTTCCGGTAATGGTCATTGAACGCCCGATGCGCCACCTGCTTGGCGTCCTGATCCTCGCCGAACAGAACCTCGAAGATATCGGTACGGGATATCTTGCGATCCGCCCTGACCTTGGGATGCAGCCTGGCGAACGCCCGCACATAGGCCACCAGCTTGACGTCTTCCGGTGTTTTACTGTCTTCCGGTGCCACCATGCGCTCCATCAGCCCCAGCCGATGGAAATCTGGCAGCATGTCATCCACGGCGTGGTACATGGCGTCCAGAGTGTCCACCAGGGTCGCGTGCCAGTCGAACAACACCACCGCCGGCCGGATCAGCCTCACCACCGCCGGATGCCAGTCCGGCTCAATCCTCGGCTCCGGCCGTTGCGGTGGCGGAAACGGTTTCGGCCGGACTTCCGCAGGCGCTTGCCGGAAAGCCTCCGGGTGGCCACGCTCCAGCAGCGCCAGTAAATCCATCAGATCCTCGAAGCTGTCCAGAACCGCCACCGGCGCATCACGAAAGGAAAACCAGCTGTCAATCCGGGCGGCCTCCCAGCCGGCACCGTTGTAGAACACGCCGGCCACACCGGCACGGTTGGCGGTCAGCATGTCCACGTAGCTGTCGCCCACGTACCACGCCCGCTGGTCCACCGGCAGGTTCAGCGTTTCCAGTACCTTGAGGATGACTTCCGGGTCCGGCTTGTATTCAGTGACATCGTCCGCGCACACGGTGGCGTCAAAAAGGTGCTGCCAGCGGCCCTGGTCCACGGTTTTCAGCTCCCGGTCCAGGAATTCCCGGTTCCGATTGGTGGATACCGCCAGCCGGATTCCCATGGACTTCAGGGCAACCAGATACTCATGGGCACCGGACTGGAACGGCTTCACCTGACCAAAGTACTTCCGGTAAGCGGCGTTGTAGGCTTTGTGGGCAATCAGTTTGGCGTCTTTATCATCGCCGAAGATGGCGTTGAAGATATCCGTACGGGAGACCCTGCGCTCCGCCAGAATTCGCGGATGCAGGCGACGGAAAATCCGGATGTAACGCACCAGTCGGGCATCATCCGAGGTGCGACACCGGTCCTCCGGCAGCAGCCGCTCCACCAGCCCCAGTTCCTCCAACTGCGGCAGCATGTCTTCCATGGCGCTGAACATGGCGTCGTGGGTGTCTACCAGAGTGCCGTGCCAGTCGAATATGAGTACCGAAGGAGCTGAAATAAAATCCCTGAATCGGGCCATGCCGTGCCTCCCAATAAAACACACCGAACGCCGGCCTTGAAATCCGCCGCCGGGCCGGTAACACTCTGCAGCACTGATAAGAAAGATAAACCCGGTTTCCCGTGAGCGCACGCAACGAGTGGTATCTATGTCAGGCTTACGTTACCTGCTGCCCTACGATTTTTCGCCGCTGACCCTGCTCAGTTACATGCTTGTGCTCGGGCTTTACGGCGTCGCCTTACTCAGAATGCCCGAGAATGAACGGCCCGGGCCAGGCCGTATCGTTACCTTCGTACTGGGGGTCATGCTGTGCTATGGCGTCATGCAGACCCGTTTTGACTACTACTCCCAGTACATGTTCTTCGTCCACCGGGGCCAGCACCTGATCCTGCACCATCTGGGGCCGGTGTTGATTGCCCTGTCCAACCCGCTCCCGGTGATGCGGTTCTGGTATCGGCAGATGTCGCCGTCCATGCGCTCCTGGCTGCGGCCGATCGGCTGGGCATACCGGGTGTTGCAGCAACCGGCCATCGCCTCAATTCTGTTCGTGGGGCTGATTTACTTCTGGTTGTGGCCGCCGATTCATTTCGACGCCATGCTCAGCCGACAGCTTTACTGGGTGATGAACTGGAGCATGCTGCTGGACGGCCTGCTGTTCTGGTGGCTGATCTTTGACCCCCGCTCGCCGGCAATCACCAACGCCCTGGGCTACGGCAAGCGCATCCTGCTGCTGGCCCTGGTGGCGATACCCCAAATGATTCTCGGCGCCTGGATCGTCTTCTCCAGAGGCATGGTGTACGACGTATACGAAGTCTGCGGTCGGGCCTGGCCCATGCCCCCGGAAACCGACCAGTTGCTGGGCGGCCTGCTGACCTGGATTCCACCGGCCATGATGAGCATCGTCGGCATCCTGATCGTGCTGCGCCGGGCCATGCATGAAGACGGTAAATTTCCAAAAGCACGTTCGCTGGCAGGGGGAAATGCATAATGATGACGCGACTGTTCTGGCTCATGTTCGCGGCCCTGGCATTGACCGGATGCGCCGGGGGCGACGATAACTGGCATGGCAAGGATATTTCCAGCCTGATGCCAAAGCTCGAATTCAGGCTCAGGGGGGCCGGCAGTGAAACCGTCACCCCGGCCGACTCCGGGGGCAATATCCGCCTGCTGTACTTTGGCTTCACGTCCTGTCCCGATGTCTGCCCGACCACCCTCACGGACCTGCGTCGCTCCATCCGTCAACTGCCGGAGGAATACCAGGATGACGTCACCACCCTGTTCGTGAGCGTTGATCCACGCCGGGATACGCCGGAGCGCCTGGCCAGCTACGTGAACTTCTTCGGTGACCAGGTGGTGGGCCTGACCGGAACCGAAGCGGAACTGCGAAAACTCGCCAAACGATACCGGACCACCTTCGGTTACGACGAACCCGATGCCAGCGGCAACTACAACGTTTCCCACAGCAGTGCGGTTTATGTCTTTGACCGCGCCGGCAACGCCCGGCTCCTCCTGCGCCCGGAGCTTTCTCCGGAGCAGGTCAGCGAAGATCTGGCACAATTGGCCAGGGAATCCCGGACCTGATGACCGGGCGTGCTCCAACCCCGCCGTCACCGCACCAGACAGGCTGCCGCTTGCAGTGGCCGGCGTGGGTTCAAGGCCGGCCTGATATGAATGAGCAGACAGACTATCCAAGCCGGTGTCATGGCTTTGTGGGCGTTTCGCCAGGAAAATGTCAAAAGAGGAGATACCGGAGGAAGGTTTAGCCATTTGACCCTGTTGCAACCGCCGCGCCCGAGCTCAATCAACTCGCCGATAGACATGAAAGAACGTGAGTTCTGTGCTTGACGTATGAGCTACTCAAGGGTTTTATAGTTACGTTATCAAGGCCCTATTCGAAACGGGACTCCGCCCGACGCCCTCTCCTGACCTGATACGGCTTTTTTCGCCCGGCCCCAATCCCGGGCAAACCAAATCAACAGTCCCGATTTACAGGCAGTGCTGGCGGATATCTGGCTATGTGTTGGCCTGCCTGTCAGGAGATCACGATGAAAAACATGACGTTCAAAGTTATTAGCACGGCTATTGTCCTCGCTGCCACCGTGGGTAGTTTTTCCGTCTTCGCTCACCAGTCTGAGCACCAGGGGAAGGACATAATGGGTGGTTGCGCCGACGACGAGGAAGAC
>CBIHLH010000184.1:0-5892 GCA_966210405.1 uncultured Marinobacter sp. | reverse complement strand
CCTGGACGGCCACCTGTAATGGGGTGGGCAGTTACACAGATTTATTTACAGGCTCTTTTTTTACTCTGGGATTTCTGAAGCCAGGCTTCCATTCTCCCAGTGGCGTTCTCTGCAACCAAGAATTTTCCGTCAGGGGAGATCACTGCAATAAGACTTTCAGTAGTTAGCCTTAGTAGAGAACCATCAAGTGCAACATGACCGGAGGCAATTAGGGGCCTTAAAAATTCCTCAACTGAACCGCCTTCTTTCTCAGCAAACTCCACAAAACCTTTTTCGGTAATATCGATGTCTTCATTGGTCAGTCTTGAGAAAATGACGTACTGGGAACTCGTCACCTCCAAAGGCTCCCAGTCAGATGATGTTGCGCGGGATTCAAGCGTCTTGGGCGATAGTTCCTCGTACCGCATCTCCCAGCCACTTTCTTCTTCACCAAAAACGGGTTTGACCCTCAAAAATTCGTTTAATCCCTCAACCTCAATATCATCCCCCCAAGGCATACGAATGTTGAACTCAAGCTCCAGCTTCGTCCATATCATCTCTAGGATAAAGATAATCGGATTAGCTCTGCTTGAGCACATGAAATCCCAGTATCCATCGCGCATTGGAGTTGAGTAAGGCCTTCCATTTGCCTTTACAAGTGAATTGCCTCCGCAAACGATTAACTGAGGAAACTCACTAACCCCGAATCCTGGGCCACTCCCTTGCTCTTCCAAAAACTTTACCAGCCCTTCTCTCAAACCGTGCTCTGTTGAATAACCGTGGTAGCCAAGAACAATTCTAAGCGGCGTCAACTGCTCCATGAATACGGTTGTGTAGATCAACTCATTCTCTTTACTGAGTTTTTTTCTATCGTGATAGTTTGGAGCAGCAATACCGGTGATCTGCGAGAATATTCGATAGGAGGACGATAGATCGATAGGGCTATTATTTTCGTGCTTTCCCTCGAATAGATATTTCGAGTAGCTCTCCGTCACCTGACGTAGTTTGAGAAACGAATCTACTAGATCCTTAGAGTACAGGCTCTTTTTTATTTCGAGCACCGCAAGAACGTCACGCACATGCCATTTGTAGGCATCCGTATAGGGAATTTTCTCGCCATCGCCTTGAACAAGCATACAATCCATTTGGCCAGAAACGTGCTTATCGCCATCCGTCACAAAACCACTAACAATGCGGAGGTCAAGCTGTGCAGGGATTGATCTATTCAATAACTCAGCAGACAGACCTTCATACATGTCGCCGATAGTAGGCCCGTGCTTGATAGCGTAAGAATCAAGCTTTTTGGTTTCCTCCTGAATGAATCCTTGGAGCATTTCCGCAACAGTTTTAATCATCCATTATCCTTTAAAAATTAATGCCAAAATTCAGCGGCGTGATCTGGCACTACCTTGCTGGGCGCTTTATAGACTGAGCTTTTCATAGGTGTGATGCAGAGGCAAATGCTCGCCCCTCGTATGGGATATTTAGCGAGATCTTCGTGCAGTGCGAATGTCCGCTTTTGTTTACTGGAGGAGCTTGATCGAAACCCGAGAGTGATTATCGGCTGGAGCTTACAGCGCCTGCGGCATCCACAGGGACCAAGGACTCAAATTACGCAACTAGATCTCAATACTTTCTGCTATCTCCAGAGCATCCTCGACCTCGACACCAAGGTACCGTACGGTGCTCGACATATTTGTGTGTCCCAATAGCAACTGGACCGCTAGAAGATTTTTGGTCTTCTTGTAGATCAATGTTGCCTTGCTGCGTCTCATCGAATGGGTTGCGTAGACTGAAGGATTGAGTCCAATGCTAGTGATCCACTTTTTGACGAGACGGGCGTATTGGTGAGTAGTGATATGGTCAAATTTTCGCATCCGGCTCGGCCACAAATAATCCATACCGGAGAGTCCGCGCAATTCAATCCACGCTTCGACCGATTCGCGCGTCTTTTTGGTTATCTCAAACTGAACAGGCTGACTTGCGCCCGATCCAAAACCTCACCGTTTCTTGAAATATTTCGAACTAAGAGCTTCACCATATCGCAGGATCGGAGTTTGCAATCAATCGCCAGGTTGAACATCGCCAGCTCGCGGATGTTCTTTGCAATCTCCAACCGAATGCGGATAGCCCATATTTGTTCGAGTTTGAGCGGTAACTTCTGGCCAACGAGCTTTCCCTTGTTCCAGGGAGTCTTGCTGATGGGAAATGTCATGATGCGGCCCTCTTCGGAGGGGAAGGGCCTATAAGTATGGTTCAGAGGAGAAATTTTGCTGCTGAGACTATCTAAAGGTAACCATGGTCGTGAATAGCGAGCCCGGAGAAGCCAGTCTCAAAGGACCGGCTCCGGGGATCGCGATCAACGTGACGACAGGCTAGAAAGATGATGAGCGAAGTTCAGGCAGCCTCATGATCAGGCTTGCGAGGCGTAATCAGTTTATTGATTTGCTCGGATTTCTCCGCACGGGCTCTGCGCAAATCGTAATCGGTCTGCAGATTGAGCCAAAACTGCTCGGTGGTCCCGAAATAACGAGCTAACCGCATGGCCGTATCCGCGGTCACACCACGACGCTCGCGAACAATCTCATTTAGGCGCTGCGCCGGAACATACAGTTCCTTTGAAAGTGCATTCACGCTCATGCCGAGAGGCTCAAGGAAATCCTCAAGCAAAATTTCTCCTGGATGAATAGGACGCATACCTACAGTAACCATTGCGCGACCTCCTCAGTGGTAATCAACTATCTCTACGTCTTCCGCCCCTTCGTCTGTCCAGCGGAAACACACTCGCCACTGGTCATTGATCCGGATACTATATTGCCCCTCTCTGTCACCAGAAAGCTGCTCAAGTCTGTTCCCGGGCGGAGACTTCAAATCTTTTAGAGCTTCAGCACTCAGAAGCTGTTGCAGTTTCCGCTCTGCCGGTCTTTGGATCGCACTGAAACGTCGAGTCCGACCGGTTTCAACCAGCTTTTGCGTGTGCTTGCACTTAAAGCTCTTGATCATAGTTGCTTACTTTATCACGTTACACGTTAAACGTGAAATGCGTTTTCCCTTTCCATTCGGACTGAATCCGAAAAACACTCACCGAAAGCACTGCAGCGTGCCAAGACTATGCATCAGTTGATCGCGGCAAGGATACAACTAGACCTCCGCCGTCCTGGTCGCAAAGCGAACACTCCGTTAGTGCAAAAACGCAGAAGCATAGCGGCTCATGTACGGTAGTCTGAACGCTCGCCTCACCATGCAGGAATTCAGCGATATAGAATGTCCGTTTTTCCAAAAAATCCATGGAGGTTTGAAATCGGTCGTCGATAACTCCCAGGGCGTCGTCAATTGGGAGCTCAAGCACTTCCCATTAAGCGGGCATAACCCCGCAGCTGCCATGCAAGCCAAGGCCATGGAGTGCGTGCGAGAGTCCTATGGCAACTGTGTTGCTTGGGCGGCTCTCGACGAATTCTTCGAGAAAACGCGAAGCAATGGCCAGGGGGGTTGGCGATTTGCCGACGTTTGCCAGGTCAATGGGTTTGAGTGGCAAAGCGATGGAGCTCTGTTTAGATTCCGATGCCCACGAGGACCGAATCTCCCAGAACTATCGGGAGGGATCCCAGCTGGGTATCACTGGGACACCCGCTCTGAGAATTCTTGACCACAAGGCCGGTCGCGATTACCTCATCAAAGGCTACAAGACACCTGAGCAGCTTGCACAGGCGCTAAAGCGAATTCTGGGGGCCAGCCTCCAATGAAGTGGGCTGTCGCTTTTGTACGCTTTCACGACGTTTTCCTTAAAATTAAAGCGGCCTCTCTGGTTTACCTTCAACAAACATGGACTTCTGCCGATTACAACTCACAATAAAGAGGGCTCCGCTGTGGAAATCCTTGATTTCATCATGACCAACCTGAGCCTGCTGGGCAAACTCACGCTCGAGCACATCAGTCTGGTGGTCGTCGCTGTGGGCCTGGCAACGCTGACGGGCGTTCCGATTGGCATTGCGATCACCCAGAACGAGCGCGTCGCCACAGTTGTGCTTTACGTGGCGTCGGTTCTCATCACCATCCCATCCATTGCGTTATTCGGAATCATGATTCCGATTCTCTCAACCATTGGCCACGGGATTGGCTACCTGCCTGCCGTTATTGCTGTGCTGCTGTACTCCCAGCTTCCCATCATCCGGAATACCTATACTGCCATTAACAACGTCAGCCCCGGTCTTCGCGAAGCAGCCAGGGGCATTGGCATGACCAGTGCCCAGCGGCTCAGGAAAGTGGAAATTCCGCTGTCCGTGCCGGTCATCATGGCGGGGGTTCGCACGGCTGTGGTTATGAACATCGGCGTCATGGCGATTGCGGCCTATATCGGTGCCGGTGGTCTGGGCGTGCTGATCAGCCGCGGGATCTCGCAAAGCGATCCACGGCAACTGGTGGTGGGCGCGATTGCCGTCAGCCTTCTGGCCATTGTCGCCGACCGCTCCCTGCTGTCACTGCAACGCAAATTGACCCCCAGGGGCCTCTGATTCCTCGAGATAACAACAACCGGGATACGGAACATGATTACACTCGACAACCTGACCAAGATTTTTGATACCGACCGCGGCGTAGTGACGGCCGCCGACCATATCAACATGGAGGTACCGCAGGGTGAAATCTGCGTTCTGCTGGGACCTTCCGGTTGCGGCAAGACGACCACCCTGAAAATGGTGAACCGGATTATCAATCCGACCTCCGGCCGTGTCCTGATCAACGGCCAGGACACCACCGACCAGGACACCGTCTCCCTGCGCCGGAACATCGGCTACGTCATCCAGCAGATCGGTCTGTTTCCGAACATGACCATCGAGGAAAACATTTCGATCGTGCCGAAGCTGATCGGCTGGGAAAAAGGCCGCTACCTCAAGCGCGCGTCGGAACTGCTGGAAATGGTCGCCCTGGACCCCGCCATTTTCCTCAAGCGGTACCCGAACGAGCTGTCCGGCGGCCAGCAGCAACGGGTCGGAGTAATCCGCGCCCTGGCTGCAGATCCCCCCGTTATGCTGATGGATGAGCCCTTCGGTGCGATCGATCCTGTCAACCGGGAAGTGATTCAGGACGAGTTCCTGAAGCTGCACCGGGAACTGAAAAAGACCATCATGTTCGTCAGTCACGACATTGACGAGGCAGTGAAGATGGCAGACCGTATTGCTATCTTCAAGGACGGCAAGCTGATCCAGTACGACACTCCCGATGACCTGCTGTCGCACCCGATTAACGATTTCGTCAAGGGCTTTGTAGGGCGGGATCGCGCACTGAAACGGCTGCAACTGGTAACCGTCTCCGAGGTGCTGGAAGGTGAATCCAGTGTTGTCACCGCCGAAGACTCGCTCGCCACTGCCCTGCAACGCATGGACGATGCTGGTTACGAACGTGCCATCATCGTCGTCGACGGCAGTGGCCGGCCCGTGGGTTATGTTTCGCGCAGCGTGGCCACCACCACCAAGGGCAAATGCGGCCAGCACAGCTACAACCTGCGTACCGTAGTCCGCCCGGAAGATGACCTGCGAACCGTGGCCTCCAAGATGTTCACCCACGACGCCACCTGGCTGCCCTGCGTTTCCGAACAGGGCAAGCTGATGGGCGTGGTGACCCAACGCGGCATTACCCATTACCTGGGCGCGACCTACAAGTCATCCCGCAGCGATGATCAGCACATCCAGCGCATCAGGGTGGCCACATGAAAAAGCTCAAACAGTCCCGTTTCTTCCAGTTGCCGGCACTGGTTGTCGTCCTCTTGCTGGGGGTTTACCTCCAGCGCTCGGGTCTGATTGACGGCATGCTGTTCTACTGGGAGGACATCGTTTACCTGACCAAACAGCATATTCAGCTGACTGAACCGCCCCGGATATTGCGGAGGCCCGTTGGTTTAAGTCACGCCGCCATTGC
>CBIHLH010000183.1:0-5939 GCA_966210405.1 uncultured Marinobacter sp. | reverse complement strand
AGGCCCTGGCCGAGCGTCTGGAGCGGGAAGGGCGCAACAGCCCCGCCGATGTGGTCATGACCGTCGATATCTCCCGCATCAACGAGCTGGTGGAGCGAGATCTGGTACAGGGCGTGGACAGCGATGTGCTGAACCAGAACATTCCGGAGAACCTGCGCCACCCGGAAGGCAAGTGGTTCGCCCTGACCACCCGCGGCCGGCTGATCTTCGCCTCGAAAGAACGGGTTGAAGAAGGTGAGATCACCACCTACGAGCAACTGGCTGACGACAAATGGGACAACCGCATCTGTACCCGCAGCGGCAAACACCCCTACAACATCGCCCTGATCTCCTCTATGATTGCGCACCACGGTGAGGCGGAAACCGAGAAATGGCTCCAGGGCGTGAAAGACAACCTGGCTCGCAAGCCCCAGGGCGGTGATCGTGACCAGATCAAGGCCATTGCCGAGGGCGTATGCGACCTGGCCATTGGCAACAGCTACTACTACGGCAACATGCTGCAGGACGAAAACCAGCGCGAGGCCGCTGAAGCCGTTCGCCTGGTGTTCCCCAACGCCGACGGCCGGGGCACCCACATCAACATCAGTGGTATCTCCCTGACCAAGAGCGCACCGAACCGTGAGAACGCCATCAAACTGATGGAGTTCCTGTCGTCTCCAGAAGCCCAGCGTATATACGCCGAGGCCAACACCGAATACCCGGCCAATCCGGCGGTGGAGCCTTCAGGCCTGGTAGCCGAATGGGGCGAGATCCACCCGGACGGCCTGTCATTGCAAAAAATCGCTGACAATCGCAACGCCGCGGTAAAAATGGTTGACCGGGTCAACTACGACGGCGAGTAACAGGCCCAATATGTAACAGGAACCGAATGAACGAGGCGGCAATCAGCGCAAACCCCGGGGCACCACAACCCCCACTGGCCAGACGCACCTCACGCCGCTGGCTGATTACCGCCCTCGTCACCACCGCGATCGTCGCTCTGCCGGTGTTCTCGGTGATCTACCTGGCGTTTTTTCCGGATGAGAACATCTGGCCCCACCTGATCAACACCACCCTGCCCCGCTACCTGATCACCACCCTGCAGCTGATGCTGGGCGTGGGCGTGCTGACCCTCGTTATCGGGCTGGCAACGGCCTGGGCCGTCACCATGTGCGAATTTCCCGGGCGCCGGTTCTTCGAGTGGGCCATGCTGCTGCCTTTCGCCGTACCCGCTTATGTGATTGCCTACGTGTACACCAGCCTGCTCGCCTACGCCGGCCCGGTGCAGAATGCCCTGCGCAACTGGTTCGGCTGGCAGGACGCCAGCGACTACTGGTTCCCGCAGATTCGCACCCTGGAGGGCGCCACGCTGATGATCGGCCTGGTGCTCTACCCCTATGTGTACCTGCTGGCGCGGGCGGCGTTTCTGGAGCAGTCGCCCTCGCTGTTCGCGGTCAGCCGCAGCCTCGGCCATTCCGCCCTCAGTACCTTCTTCCGGGTGGTGCTGCCCATTGCCCGGCCAGCGGTCGCCGTGGGCCTGTCGCTGGTACTGATGGAAACCCTGAACGATTTCGGTACCGTCGATTTCTTCGCCGTGCAAACCCTCACCGCCGGCCTGTTCGACACCTGGATGAACCTGGGCAACCTCGGGGGCGCGGCCCAGATTGCCACCACCATGCTGGTGTTCATGGTGATCCTGGTGACGCTGGAACGCTATTCCCGCCGCCGGCAGCAACAATTCGCCGCCCGGGACAACCGGGAGCCGATCCGCCGGTTCACCATGTCGTTTCCACGGCAGATGATCTGCCTGGCGGTGTGCACGATTCCGGTGTTGCTGGGGTTCGTGATTCCCGGTTTTACCCTCGGCGTCTACGCCTGGGAATATTTTGACGAAAGCTGGAACCCGGACTTCCTGCACAACACCTTCAACAGCCTGTTTCTCTCCGGCACCGCCGCCCTGACCACCCTGCTGGTGGGGGTGACCCTGGCCTACAGCCGCCGGCTGCACGACACCCGGGGCATGCGGGTGCTGATGCGCCTCTCCAGCCTGGGCTACGCCATGCCGGGCGCGGTACTGGCGGTGGGCGTGATCATCCCCCTGGCCGCGTTCGATAACTGGTTTGACGGATTAATGCGGGACTACGCCGGTGTCAGCACCGGGTTATTGCTCAGCGGTTCCGCCTTTGCCCTGGTGTTTGCCTACACGGTGAGGTTTCTGGCGGTGTCTGCCGGCAGTGTTGAAAGTGCCCTGCAGAAGATCACGCCGAGCATGGACATGGCCTCCCGCTCCCTGGGCCACAGCCCCGGCAAAACCCTGGTACGGGTGCACCTGCCCATGCTCCGGGGCACCCTGCTGACGGCGGCGCTGGTGGTGTTTGTGGACTGCATGAAGGAACTGCCGGCAACCCTGATCCTGCGGCCATTCAACTTCGACACCCTGGCCACCTATGTGTACCAGTTTGCCTCCGATGAACGCCTGTACCACAGCGCGCTGCCGGCGCTGATTATCGTATTGGCGGGGATTATTCCGATTATCCTGATGAGCCGGTCGATCTCGAACTCCCGGGCTATCGCATAACCCGGGACTGCACATTCCGCACCACGAAGCGGCCCTGGAAGACCGCCACCGGATCGCCTTCCGGACGATCCGTCGGTTCGCCACAGAACACTTCCGCCGTGAGGTCCAGGCGGCCCTTGCCATGTCGGGCCAGGCTGCGGCGGAACCGTTCGGGAATTTCCTCACCGGGCAACCGGCAAATCACATAGAAATCCGATTCCACCGGTTCCAGATAATCCATGGTGCCACTCTGTACCACCACACTGGCTTTCAGCCCGAGATCGGTCAGCGCCAGCTCCGTCAGCCCCCAGGCGGCGGTAACGGCGGCGGCGTAGACACTGCCCCCGAAACCCGTGCCGTGATGATTGCTGTTGGGCTCCAGGGGGGCGCTGAGCAGCAGGGAGTGGCCGTCCCACGATCGCAACTGGATACCCATCGCCCGGGAAAGGGGGATTTCATCCTGGATACGCTTCTGGAAAAAGGCCAACTGGGTCATAACATCCTCCTGATATGACTCCAGTTTAGGCCTGCTGAACGGTTTTCCCTATGCGACTAACGTCGGTTCCCGTACCGCAAAAAGGCCCGGATAAACCGGGCCTCTCGGGGACTGCCAGACGACGGGCGAACGGCTACTGCCAGATCACCGGCTGACGCTGGGCGTACCAGTGGTCCACCTGCTCCTGATAGGCATCTTCCACCACGTTCCGCTTCAGTTTCAGCGTCGGTGTCAGGAAGCTGTTTTCAATGGACCATTCGTCGCTGACGACGGTGATAAACGCCAGTTGCTCGTGGGGATCCACGGTTTTGTTCACATCCTGGATCAGGGTTTTGAAACTGGCTTCAATTTCCCGGCGGAACGCTTCGTCCGCCATTTTCGGCCGCATCTCCTCGCCCAGCATCACCAGCGCGTGGGGCTGGGTCTGGTTGGCGCCGGACACGCACACCATCTCGATGGCATCGTGGGACATCAGGCGGTTCTCGATGGGCGCCGGGGCAATGTACTTGCCCTTGCTGGTTTTGAAGATCTCCTTGATGCGACCGGTCAGTTTCAGCCGGCCCATCTCATCAATCTCGCCCTTGTCGCCGGTTCTCAGGAAGCCATCGTCGGTGAACGCCTCCCGGGTTTTCTCTTCATCCTTGTAGTAGCCGATCATGGTGGCCGGGCTCTTCACCAGAACCTCGCCCAGCTCGCTGATCTTCACCTCCACCCCCGGCAGCGCCTCGCCCACATAGCCCGTGCGCGAACGGCCCGGCTTGTTCATATGGGAGTAGGCAAAGTTCTCCGACATGCCATAGCCTTCCAGCAGCTCCAGGCCCAGATTGCGGTACCAGTCCAGCACGTCGCTGGACAGCGGCGCAGAACCGCTACCGGCCAGTTTCACCTTGTCCAGGCCCAGGCCCTTGAGGATCTTCTTCTTGATCAGCTTGTTCACCACCGGAATCTTCATCAGCTTCTCAAGCTTGTGCCTGGGCAGCTTCTGCAGCACACCATGCTGGAACTTCACCCACAGGCGCGGAACCGACAGGAACAACGTGGGCTGGGCCCGCTGGAGATCCTGCACAAAGGTATCCAGGGACTCGGCGAAATAGAGTTGGAAACCGGTGTACAGGGAGCCCAGCTCGACAAACGTGCGCTCGAACACGTGGGCCAGGGGCAGGTACGACAGCATGCGTTCCGCCGAGCCGACGCCCAGCACCTGGGTACCGCCCTCGGCGGCGAACGCCATGTTCCGGAAGCTGAGCATTACGCCCTTGGGCCGGCCGGTGCTGCCGGAGGTGTACACAATGGTGGCCAGCTCGTCTGGGTCCCGGTGCACCTCATCCTCCAGGGGCGGGTACTTGGCGACGATGTCGTCCCAGGTTTCAAAATCGTTGGGTGGGCTGAGCGGGAAGGAAATGCAGCGCACCGACTCCGGCACGCCGGATTTCATCATGTCCCAGTCATCCAGCTTGCCGACAAACAGCACGTCACACTCGGCGTGGTTCAGGATGTAGTTGACGGTATCCGCGTTCAGCGTGGGATACAGGGGCACGGAAATGTGCCCGGCCATCCAGATGGCCCAGTCCGACATGATCCACTGGGCGCAGTTCTTGGAGATCAGGCCGATGCGGCTCTTTTCCGGGAGGTTCAGCGATTTCAGGTACGCCGCCATACGCCGCGCCTCTTCCACCGCGCGGCCCCAGGTGTATTCAACGACCTTGCCGTCGCCGATGGGTTGGGTCATATACAGGGAGTTCCCCTTCTTGGCTTCCCAGTGGTAAACCATGTCGAGGGGCAGTTTATTCGTGATGTCCATGGACCTTCCTTGTTTTCGCTATTCGTTGTTCGAGTTATTGAGTGCTTATTATTAGACTTTCGTAGGGTATTTCAACACAGTCCGCGCCGTCAAAACGTGACGGACACAAAACTATTGTTATCCGCATGTTTCCGGGCGCCGCCAACCGGCCTGCTACCCTAACATCTCCTCCCCCTCCGGGCCCGGGGCTGTGATAAACTCTCGCACTTTCCAGACAGACACCCCGACAGACAACCGGCTGGTACCAACCCAGCAACAGACTCGGAGACGGGCATATGGCCAAGAACACCCTGCGCACCCTGTTAGGTGCTTCATTGCTGGCAATGGCAAGCCTCGTGCAGGCACAGGAGCCACGCGTTGTTGCCATCACACAGATTGTTGAGCACCCGGCTCTGGACGCCGTGTACCAGGGCGTGAAAGACGAACTCGCCGCCCGCGGTTACCAGGAAGGCGACAACCTCATCATCCTGCACGAGAGCGCCCAGGGCAACGTCGCCATCGCCTCGCAGATTGCCCGCAAGTTCATTGGCGAGCAGCCGGATGTGATTGTCGCTATCGCCACCCCCTCGGCCCAGACCGTGGCTGCCGCCGCCCGTAACATCCCCGTGGTGTTCTCGGCGGTGACTGACCCGGTGGGCGCCAAGCTGGTCCAGAGCCTGGAAGCCCCGGGCGCCAACATCAGCGGCGTGAGCGACATGCTGCCCATCGACAAACACCTGGACATGCTGCTGCGGGTAATGCCAGACGCCAAGCGCATTGGCACCGTGTACAACCCGGGCGAAGCCAACGCCGTGTCCCTGGTGAACCTGCTGGAAGAGCGCCTGAAAGCCCGGGGCCTGACCCTGGAAAAAGCCGCCGCCACCAAAACCTCCGAAGTACTGGGCGCCGCCCGCTCCCTGGTGGGCGATGTAGATGCCATCTACCTGACCACCGACAACACCGTGATCAGCGCGGCCGAAGCCGTGATTGCCGTGGGTGAGCGGGCGGATATCCCGGTGTTCGCCGCCGACACCGCCACCGTCGGGCGTGGCGCCGTGGCCGCCCTGGGCTTTGACTACTACGACCACGGCCGCCAGACCGGTGTGATGGTCGCCAAGGTACTGGAC
>CBIHLH010000182.1:0-5991 GCA_966210405.1 uncultured Marinobacter sp. | reverse complement strand
ACCACCAACCGTGTGGTGGAGCATACCTGGGGCTGATAGAACACCCGCAATTCATCCCGCTCCATAGCCAGGCGAAGGTCCCGCTCCAGGTTGAGCCGGTTGGCGGTATCAATGCTCATGCTCTCGGAGTAAAAACGGTAGCCGTCCTTGCCTTTGGCCTTCACGTGATACATGGCGATGTCGGCATTCTGGATAAGCTGATCCATGCTTTCACCCGCTTCCGGGTGAATGGCGATACCGATACTGACGCCCACGAATACTTCATGATCACCCAGCTGAAACGGGGCTCGCAGGGCGTTGATCAGCTTTTTCGCAATCTGCCTGGCGTCTTCATGGTTATGTATGGAGGGCAGCAGCAGCGTGAATTCATCGCCACCAAATCGGGACAGGGTATCGCCCTTGCGCAGGCACTTTTCCAGACGGTGGGTGACCGCCTGCAGCAAACGGTCACCCATGGCATGGCCAAGGGTGTCGTTGATGATCTTGAAGCGGTCCAGGTCAAGGAACATGACCGCCAGTTTCTGGCCGCTGCGACCAGCCTGGGTTATCGCAAGTTCCAGCCGGTCCTTGAACAGCGCCCGGTTGGGCAATCGTGTCAGCAGGTCGTGGTAGGCCTGGAAGTTGATGAAGGCTTCCGCTTCTTTACGCTCGGTCACATCCCTTGCGGTGCCGTAATAGCGGGCGCTCTTGCCATTGCCGCCGCCCTGGGTGTTGCCGCTGTGAGGCCAGGTCTGCTGATCGATGGGGAAGGCTGTAATCTCGAAGTGCCGGGTGGCTCTCCGGCTGCCGCGGGTTTTCAGCCGCACTTCCAGGGTGCGCGGGTTGTCTGCGGTTATATTCGGCCCGTTCAGGGCATAGGTGCCGCGAGTGACGTCCCGGTCATCCAGTATGTGGCGGAAATGCCGGCCGCAGAGTTCCGACGGCTGATACCCCAGTAGCGACTCCACCTTGCTGTTGACGAAGCAGAAGCGGCCGCCTTCGTCGAGCATGAAAACGATATCGGGTGAGCTGTTGACGATGTAGCGATGCAGGGCCTCGGATTTTTCGAGCCGGAGCTGAATGGACTCATGGGCCCGGAGCAGCGACTGTTTGCCAATCACCGCCTCAACCGTGGCCAGCAGTTCCTCGGGATCGAACGGTTTGCGAATGTAGTCCAGCGCGCCCCGACGAAGCGCCCGGCTGACAGCGGTGAAGGAGCTCTCCCCACTGACGACAATGGCGCCGCAATCCGGTTGCACCTCTGCAAGAAGGGCCATGACGTCGAAACCGTTGATGCCCGGCATTCGCAGGTCCAGCAAGGCAAGATCGAACGGTTGGGCGCTAATCAGCTCGCAGGCCTGGCCACCCCCCTCGGCGGCAGCGACATCGTAGCCCTGATTGCGCAAGAGCGTGGCCAGTGTGCCGAGCAGGCGGGGTTCGTCATCCACCACCAGAATCCGCGCGGTTGTCCCGTGACTGAAAGGCTGATCAGTGTGCTCAAGGGCCATCGGTCTGTTTCCGTTATTCTTCGTCAGTCGGTATCGTTCTTTTTATGGCTGGCCGCCGGCAACAGAATCCGGAAGGTTGTGCCTTCCTGTGCCGTTCGGCAAGCGATGATGCCCTCCATGTCATCCACAAGCTGTTTCACAATACTCAGGCCCAAACCGCTGTGGCCGTCTCCTTTTGTGCTGTTAACCGGCGCGAACAGGGTCTCCCGGACAGAGTCGGGGATACCACCGCCGGTATCCGTAATTTCCAGTTCCACCCAGCTGCGCCGATTCTGCCAGACCGGTGCGGACGTTCGTATTTCAACTTTGCCGCCATCGTCGCCGAGGCTTTCGGCGGCATTTCGCACCAGGTTGATGATCACCTGCCGTATGGCGGACAGGCCGGCAACAACGGATGCAGGCTGCTTGCACAGTACCACGTTCAGCTGTTGGTTTCCGTCACCGAACAGGCTGTCCCGGAGAATCCGGGCCAGGCTTTCAAGCTCATGGTTCAGATCAACCCCGTCGCTGGTGTCTGGCTCGGAATCGGCATGGCTCATCTGCAACAGCAGGTTACCTGCGCGATCGAGTTCTTCACGGATGATATCAAGCTCTTTCTGCACGTCGGTATCGTCGAGCCGGTTTCTGAGCTGATAGATGTATTGCCGGATAATGGTCAGCGGATTGCTGACTTCGTGGATCTGTTTTCTGAGCCTGTCCCGGGCAAATTCCTGGTCAAGTGCCGGCTGCGGGTCCGATTGCCCCGAGTCCGGCCGCTCCTGCAACACGGACGCCAGTTGGCGGGTGAACAGGCCGGCCAGCTCGCGGCTGGCTTCCTGGTTGCTGTTGTCGGTGCCGAGGGTAAAAACCCCGGGGCACCGGTTGCCGGTCACCACCGGAATAGCAAGCAAAGACGGGGTATGCAACAGGGACAGCAACTGCCGGTCAAGCACCGTGGGTGCGCGATCCCCCAGAGCGATGGGCATTTTCGAGGCGAAGGCTTCGGTCAACAGGCTGCCACCCGGTTGTGCCGTTACGGTAAGCTCCGGAACATCGCCGATGGTACCGGATAGCAGCACCAGGGAGTCGTCGTGGTGCCCGAAACACAGGGCGGGAAGGCCGGTGATCAGGGTCAGGCTGTTGACCGTCTCTGCCAGAATATCGTCTGCACTGCCGGAAAGGGTTGCGAAGCCAATGGCCTGGCTGGCGATGGCCTGGCGGAGAACGGTTTGCCGGAGTTGCCGGGAAGCACTGTCGCCGTCGTAGTCGTCTGACAGGGTAATGCCCAGTGAGGTGGCCATGGTCGACACTTCGTGGCCGATACGCCGGTTGATCTCCCGTGTCAGCTCCTCGCTTAAACCAAAGATGGTGCCAGCGGCCGCAATACCGGCGGCATCAGACAGCGCGAGACGGGTAGCCAGGCTGATCAGCTTCACCAGGTGGCCGGCATCCCGCAACTCCGAGGGCAGGGCCTGCTGGTAGCGCATGGCGTCTGCGGCCAGGGGGCCGAGCCCCCAGGAGGTCACCAGTTCCGCGGCAATCTCGGACTGGTGGTTGAAATAGTGTTGCTTCGCCTCTGCGGTCGGCGTTTTAATGGCTATCAATTCACCAATATTGTGTACCATCCCGAGCATGAAGGCTTCATCGGGGTCCGGGTAGCGTGTCAGCGTGGCGAGTGCGCGGGCGGTCAGCGCGGTGGTCAGCGAGTGGCGCCAGAAGTCGCGGAGTTGCTGCCATTCGTCACCGCCCAGTTCGAACAGTAACTGCCGCAGGGCGGCGGTCATGATCAGGGTGTGGAAGCGGCGTGTTCCCAGGCGCAGTAACGCCTGGTCCACGGAGCGAATGCGGGTGACCGGGCCATAGAGGACAGAGTTCGCGAGGGTGAGTATGCGGGCGACCAGGGCGGTGTCGGCCGATACAATCTCGCTGATGGTGCGATAGCTCTCATCCTGATGGCAAGCGTCGAGCGCCCGCAGGGTCACTTCCGGGAGACTCGGTAACTGTAAATCAGGAGCTATGTGCATGGGCTTACCTGCCGTGCGCCTCTGTAGAACCTGTGTCTGAGAGGCGGTTCATACGCCTTGTTGAGATTGAGCTTAGACAATAATCCGTCGTTATTAAATACTTATTGCTCTTTTTTTAAGCAAACTATTATCGCAAGTGTGATATGTGTAGAATTTTTACAGGTTAGACTCGGGTTTATCGGAAATTCAGGGATATACAGCACCGGCCATGACCGCTCAACCATCAGATAAACGCCGCCCGGCGCCGCCCAGAACGATTGCCATTACCGGAGGTAAGGGCGGCGTCGGGAAAACCTCGGTTGCCCTGAACCTTGCCCTGACACTGGCACGTCAGGACAAGAAGGTACTGTTGCTGGATGGCGATACCGACCTGGCCAATGTCAGCATCATGGTCGGGCTTTACCCCAGCCGGACCCTGGCAAATGTGATCGCCGGCGAGTGCCGCCTCGAGGACACGTTGCTGGAGGCGGACTACGGGCTCCACATCGTGCCAGGTGCTTCCGGGGTCCAGGAGTGCATTGACCTGGGGCCGGACGGAAGCCTGAAGATCCTGCGGGCGCTTTCCCTGCTCGAAAGCCGGTACGACTATGTCATCACCGACACGGCGTCCGGCCTGCAGGCCACTGGCCTGCACATGATTGCGGCGACCGAACTGGCCTGTGTCGTGGTGACTCCGGATCCAGCCTCGCTGACGGATGCCTTCTCGCTGATCAAGGTACTCAAACGTCGCGGTTATCAGAGAACGCCGAGCATTCTGGTCAACATGGCCCAGGGTGCCAGCCAGGCCCGGTCGGTCTTTCAGCGTCTGGATGCCGCCGCCCAGCGCCATCTGGGGCACCGCCTGCATTACATGGGGGGGATCTGGCGTGATGAGACCCTGCGGCAATCGGTGCTGAACCAGAAACCGGTTGCCCTGCTGCCGGTGTCTGACCCGTCCTGCCGTCAGTTTCATACCCTGGCAGACATGGTGGATGTCCGGTTGTCACAGCTACCGCCCCGGAAAGCCGGCATTGCTGCCTATTGGCACCGGCTTGCCCGGCGTCAGCCGGAGCCGACAAAGCCCGGGCCGGCAGTCGAGTCGGCGGCCACGCCACGGGATCGCTGCCTGCAGGCTGTCAGCGAACTCGAATCGGCCCTGGCACAGTCCACCGACAACGCCCTGCTGCGTTATGAAGCGTTCACGCGGCTGTTTGCACTGCTGGGGAGCACGCTGGACAGTGACGCCATTGAAATTATCCAGACCGGGCTTGGGTCCATGCCCTGGGAAACGCTGGATCGCGACCGGAAAGCGCACCTGGCGACTCACCTCCGGCATCTGGCGGATCAGATGGCTCCGCCTGCCGGTCAACCCGCTGATAAACAGGCGTCCGGTCCGGTGCTGATGGAGCCATTTTATGACCGGATCAGTTTTGGTGAGCAGGACCGGCTGGTGCGTGTGCTCCGGGAGCAGCCATCCGACATTTCACTGGACCGGTTGTTGCGAAGCCTCGCCGGTAACGACTCGGACCGATCCTGACCCATCGAATCAACATGCCTGGATTTGTGTCATTTTATTAACGGTTTTTGTAGCGTAATTTTGCTGTATGTCACCCCTCCGTCATTTAGACTGTGCAAAGATTGATCGCAGATCCGATCGTGGCCCGCTATGTGCTTCAGACCCTGTTCAGAGATCGTATGAATCCGGTCTCGGCAGAGGCGTTTAGGTTAGTCGGACGGTCGTTAGCCGACAGAGTGAATGAATGAGAAGGAGTTCTCCCATGGCAACACAGCAGATGAATCCCCCAGCGGCATCGTCAAAGGTGCTCGAAAAACTCCGGGGCAAACACGTACTGATAACCGGAACGACGGGGTTTCTGGGAAAGGTGATCCTTGAAAAGCTGATCCGTGCGGTTCCGGACATTGGCGGCATTCACCTGCTGATCCGCGGCAACAAACGGCACCCGGATGCGCACAGCCGGTTTCTGAACGAAATTGCCACATCCTCTGTTTTTGATCGCCTCCGACAGGAAGACAATGAGGCTCTGGAAACTTTCCTGGACGAGCGCCTTTACTGTGTGACTGGCGAAGTGACCGAGCCGCTCTTTGGTGTGTCGGCGGAGAGCTTCCGGAAACTGGCCGGCAATCTGGATGCGGTGATCAATTCCGCGGCCAGCGTGAACTTCCGGGAGGAACTGGACAAGGCCCTCGCCATCAATACCCGCTGCCTGGATAACGTCGCCGAACTGGCCCGGCAAAACCGTTCGCTGGCGGTGCTGCAGGTCTCCACATGCTACGTGAACGGCGTGAATTCCGGCCAGATTACCGAGTCCGTGATCAAGCCAGCTGGCGAGTCGATTCCCCGCAACACGGACGGCTATTATGAAATTGACGAGTTGGTGCGCCTGTTGGAAGACAAGATTGCCGATGTGCGCGCCCGCTATTCCGGCAAGTTGCTGGAGAAAAAACTGGTGGACCTGGGGATCCGGGAGGCCAACCGATACGGCTGGAGCGATACCTACACG
>CBIHLH010000181.1:0-6293 GCA_966210405.1 uncultured Marinobacter sp. | reverse complement strand
CATTTTGGAGGCGCCAATGCCCTCCGCTGCCTCACGAATGGACGGTGGTACGCTTTTGATGGCCGCCCGGCTGGAAATAATGATGGTGGGCAGGGTCATCAGGGTCAGCACCAGGCCACCCACCGCCGGCACTGACCGGGGCATGCCGAACAGGTTGATGAACACCGCCAGGCCCAGCAGACCAAAAATGATCGAGGGTACCGCCGCCAGGTTGTTGATGTTCACTTCGATGAAGTCGGTGAGCCTGTTCTGGGGCGCGAACTCCTCCAGGTAGATGGCCGCCGCCACCCCGATCGGGAACGACAGGATCAGGGTGACGAACATGGTCAGCAGTGAGCCCACGATGGCGCCGAGAATACCCGCCTTGGAGGGGTCCCGGGAGTCGCCGCCGCTGAAGAACACATCGTTGAAGGCGGTATCGATCACGCCCCGCTCCAGCAACTGGTCCACCCAGGCCTGTTGCTGTTCGCTGAGTTTGATGGAATAGGCATCGTCACCGGCGTGTTTCACATAAACATCCACATCGGTGTGCGACAGGAAGGTCATGGTCCGGGTGGTGCCCAGCCAGTCCGGGTGCGTTTGCAGGGCATCACGCAGGGTAATCGACGCATAGGGGTTGATGAGATCACGAACCGCATCCCGGTCCGCCTCGGTCGCCCCCGGGATCTCCCTGATCAATGCCTGCACCAGCGGCTCCGCGAAATCCGCCATCTTGAGCTGGCGCTCGTCGGTGGCGTCCTCCAGGTACATCATTTCCCCGTCAAGCTCCACCTCCATGGTGATGGTGGTCTTGATGAAGCCGGTATAACCCTTGCCGATAATGTCTGCGAACAGCACCACCAGCGCGGACAAAGCAATGGCGATGGCCAGGATGCCGTAGGCACGGAAGCGGCGCTCCTTGCGGTAACGGCGCTTGAGCGACTGGCGGATGGCCTCCGCCTGCGAACGTTGATCAGTCATACTGTTCCCGGTATTTGCGGACAATTTTCAGGGCCACCACGTTCAGCACCAGGGTCGCCAGGAAGAGCATGGCGCCCAGGGCAAACGCAGCAAGGGTCTTGGCACTGTCGAATTCCTGGTCACCGGTGAGCAGGGTAACGATCTGGACCGTTACGGTGGTCACGGTTTCCAGCGGGTTGGCGGTGAGGTTCGCCGCCAGCCCGGCGGCCATGACCACGATCATGGTCTCCCCGATGGCCCGGGAGACCGCCAGCAATATGCCCCCCATAATGCCCGGGAGTGCAGCCGGGAAAATGACCTTTTTCATGGTTTCTGACTGGGTCGCGCCCAGGGCCAGGGAGCCGTCGCGCAGGGTCTGGGGGACCGCATTGATGACATCGTCAGACAGTGACGACACAAACGGAATGATCATGATCCCCATCACCCCGCCAGCGGCCAGCGCACTCTGGGACGAGGCGTCGATACCCAGGGAGGCCGCCAGGTCGCTGATGAAGGGCGCCACCGTGAGGGCGGCGAAGAAGCCGTAAACCACGGTCGGGATGCCCGCCAGCATTTCGAGCAGTGGCTTCACGGTGCTGCGTACCCGCCTGCTGGCGTACTCCGACAGGTAAATGGCCGACAGCAGCCCCACCGGTACCGCCACCACCATGGCAATGGCCGAGATCAACAAGGTACCGGTAAACAGCGGAATCATGCCGAAGGCGCCTTCGGCGGCGACCTGGTCGGCTCTCAATGCCGTTTGCGGGCTCCAGGTGGTGCCGAAGAAGAACTCGAAAAACGAGACCTGCTCAAAAAACCGGATGGTCTCGAAGGCCACCGAGAAAATGATGCCAGCGGTGGTCAGAACCGCCAGGGCCGCGCAGGCGAAGAACAGCCACTTCAGGATCGATTCAACCTGGACGCGGGCATTGAGCCGTGGCCGGATCCGCAGCCAGCCCAGGAACCCGGCCAGCACCGCCACCGAGACCACCAGCGCACTCATGTACAGCCGGCTTTGCTCGCGCAGGGCTTTCAGCCGTTCCGCCGCCTCGACAATGGGCGCCTCCACGAAGCCCGGTGGCAGGGCACCGCTGGCCACGTTACTGATCTTGCTGACCAACAGGCTGGCCGCCCCCTCACCGGTCGGGATCATCTCCGGAGGCAGGGACCCGATCACCAGAATCTGAATAACCTTACCTTCAAACGCCGCCCAGGCCGCCAGCACCAGCAAGGCCGGGATGCCACACCAGAGTGCCGCCCGGGCACCGTAGTAAAACGGGAGGGACTTGAGATGCCGTATGCCACCCATGGGCATGGCCAGGGACCGTGAGCGGGCATAGCCAAGCCCGTAGGCCACCAGCGCGAGCACAACGGTCAGTAACAGAAGGTTGGCCGGTTGCATGAAGTTTCCTGTTTAACGCGTCAGTTGGGCACCAAGTGTAAAGCTTCACCAATACAATCGCACTTGATGCCTGCTACCAACAAAGGGTGCGTCCCTTGCAGGACGCACCCTTTGCAAGTCTCGCCGGTGTACGGCGTTTACATCAGCTCGTCTTTCTTCAGGTTCGGCATGTTCGCCGCCTTGTCCTGAAGGTCCATCAGGGCATCACGAGTCGGGACAATCAGACCGACACTCTTCAGGTAGCCGTTCTGGCCCATAGCCGCCGGGCTGACAAATTCCTCAACGTATTCCTTGATGCCGGGGATCACGCCAACGTGCGCTTTCTTGACGTAGAAAAACATTGAGCGGGCAACCGGATACTTATCAGTGGCAATCGCCTCAGCGGTCGGCTCAACGCCATCCAGAGTCGCCGCCTGCAAACGATCCGCGTTTTCTTCCAGGAAGCTGTAACCGAACACGCCGTACATTTCAGCATCGTCGATCAGTTTCTGCACGATCAGGTTGTCGTTTTCACCGGCTTCGATGAAGGCGCCGTCTTCACGAACACTCTGGCAAATCGCTTCCATGTCGTCCTCGCTCATGTCGGCAACCGCCGGCAGGTCTTCACAACCACCCTGCAGGGCCAGTTCGTTGAACGAGTCACGGGTACCGGAAGTCGGGGGCGGGCCCATCACGCGGATTGCCACATTTGGCAGATCTGAATCGATCTCGCTCCACTTTTTGTAAGGATTCGGAATCAGCTTGTTCTCGTTCTTCGGATCGGGTACTTCCTTGCCCAGGGCCAGGAACAGCTGTTCCAGCGTCAGTTCCAGGTTCTGCGCCTTGTCTGAGCTGGCGATGACGATGCCATCGGAACCAATGCGGAATTCCGTGATGTCGGTCACGCCGTTATTCATGCACAGATCGTATTCAGAGGCTTTCATGCGACGCGACGCGTTGGTGATGTCCGGGTGCTGGGTACCGATGCCCTGGCAGAACAGCTTCATACCACCGCCGGAACCGGTGGATTCCAGTTTCGGGGTCGGGAAGTCGGTCTTGGTACCGAAACGCTCGGCCACCACAGTGGCAAACGGATAAACTGTGGAAGAACCTACAATGCTGATGGTGTCGCGGGCCATGGCCGGCGCGGACAAGGCGGCCATGGAGCCCGCCAGGGCGGTCAGAGCAAGGGCTTTGTTCAGTTTCATCACGTCGAGTCTCCATTATTTGGTTTGGACGTTGTGTCGGATCTGTTTACCGATGTGTGCAGACTAATGGCGCTCTGTGACAACTTTGTGACAACCACTGAAATATAGCCGCCCGCGTCCAAATTTTCTTGCAGACCCGCCAAAGCCCGTTAACATGCGGGGTAAAACAACTCCAGATGCAGTAAAAGGCAGAGTTCCATGACCACGTACGACGATGACAAGCCCACACCCAGGGGCGAACTGACGCTTCAGATTATCCCACTCCCGGCCGACACCAATGCCAACGGGGATGTATTCGCCGGCTGGCTGGTCAAACAGATGGACATCGCCGCCGCCACCATGGCCGGCCGAATCTCCCAGGGGCGCAATGCCACCGTGGCCATGGACGGCATGGAATTCCTCTCGCCGTTGCGAGTCGGCTCCCAGGTCGGCTGTTACTGTGAGCTGGTGGACATTGGCCGCAGCTCCATGAAGATCAACGTGGAGGTCTGGACACTGGACCGGTCGGCCAGACACCCCCGCAAGGTCACCGAAGGACGCTTTGTGTACGTGGCCATCGATGAACATGGCCGTATCCGGGAGGTTCCGGAGCAGATTTCGTAACACCTCACTCCGTGCGGAATACGTCTGTTAAACAAAGCCTGATACTGGCCAGCAAGCACCGACGCCCGCCAGGAATCCCCACTGCTCGATCTGATCGGCGAACTGGTCATGAATCCGGCCGAAGGCCTTCGGATGGTTGCGGAACCGTTCGCCCACCACACTCAACCGGAACGGCAGTCCACGCTGGTCCAGAACCTGCAGCAGCTTCAACAGACGCTCCGGCCCCTTGTCGTATTCCCAGCGGTGATTCCACAGCAGATGCGGGCAACGCCAGTCCGGAGTGGTTTGTCGCTCCGCAAACAGCCGGTCTTCAATGGGTACCGGGATCATAAGCGATTTTGCCCTCAGGCTGGCAATCAATCCATCCGGCACGCCATCGGGCATCTGATTGAGAAAGTCCCGGGCACCATCAAGAAAACTGTCCTGGTTCCAGGCGCTGTTGAACACCACACAGTCCGCCGAAATGGCGCTGTACAGATTCACCATCTGAGGCTCGACACTGGACCTCTGTTTGCCAGACACCGGAAAGGCAAACTGGTTCTCGTGCATGTACAGCACACAGGGCGTCCGGGCCAGGTGGGGATGGATGCCCCGGAGTGAGGCCAGTCCACCATGGACGTTGCGATGACCAGATCCCAACGCTCCTGCAGGGCCGGCTCGTTCAGCCAGGTCAGCGGATTGCCGCGAATACGCCAGCGAAAAAAGCGGGGCGGCAGTGCCAGGGTATGCCAGTGGTAATCACTGAACATGCCGGTGAGCTGGTCCCGCCAGCGTTTGTGGCTGGCGGCATCGTAGCCCGATAACAGCAGTATTCTGGGTGAGTTGCCCTGAAGCGCGAGTGTCTCTTTCACGTTTCCCTCTATCCAGTCGGAGGGGCATGCTTGCTACTCTTACCGCCTGTGCCCGCTACATCCATCCCCTGCGCTTGAAAAACCACAACAAGCCTGAGGTGATCGCAATCATAACACCCCAAACCATGGGGTACCCGAAGTACCAGCCCAGCTCCGGCATCGCCCACGGGCTGTCAGGGTGCTCGAAGTTCATGCCGTAGACACCCACCACAAAGGTCAGCGGGATGAAAATGGTGGCAATGATGGTCAGCACCCGCATGGTTTCGTTGGTGCGCTGGCTGATGCTGGAGAGGTAGATATCGAGCATGCTGGTCGCCATTTCCCGAAAGCTTTCCAGCAGTTCGATAATCTGTACGCTGTGGTCGTGGCAGTCCCGGACATAAACCTGGGTGTCGGCGGTGATTAACGGGTCATCGGTGCGCATCAGGCTGGTCAGCATTTCCCGCTGTGGCCAGAGCACCCGACGGAGCAGCAGCAACTCGCGTTTGAGACCGTGAATCTGGGTCAGGATTCGCTGGTTCGGATTCTCGAGCAATTCCGTTTCCATTTCCTCGAGCTGGTAGCCAAACTGCTCAAGCACGGGAAACGCCGAATCGGTGATCAAATCCAGCAACGCATAGAGCAGATAGTCGATCTGCCGGGTCGCAAACCGCCGGTTGTTGGGCTGGCGCATACGCTTACGCACCGGCTCGAACGGATCTTCATCCAGCGGGCACAGGCAGATGAGATAGTTGTGACCGACAAACAGGCTGATCTGGACCACCTCCAGGTTCTCACCGTCAAAAAGGGGCATGGCGGCAATGATAAAGAGCTGGTCGTCATAGAGCTCGAGCTTCGGTCGCTGGCCGGTGTTGAGTACATCCTCCAGAGCCAGGTCGTGCAAATCGAACAGGTCACCGAGGTTGCGCAGGGTGTCCGGGTCGGCCTGGCCGTTCACCTGGATCCAGGTTTTTGACTCTTTCTCAAGATAATCCCGGCAGTCCGCCGCATCGGCCAGGCTGACCTCCTCTACGTGTTCCTCGCTATAATCAATGAGGTGCAGATTCACCGGTCGCCTGCCGTCACCCGGAGCGATCAGGGTACCGGGCGCGGTACCGGGGTTGTGATAATGCTTGCTGAAATAGGCCATGTCGCGTTCCTGTGCACCTTCCCGGTTGCGGCTCTCTGCCCCAGAGCATAGCAGCTTGCAACTCAGACGGAACCGGTCGGTGGTTTGCCCCGGGCCAGCGACCAGAGCCCGAACACCGGCCCGGGCACCAGCAGCAACGACACCCAGGCCCCGAGTTCATCCCACAAGCCGCTGGTCAGCCA
>CBIHLH010000180.1:0-6436 GCA_966210405.1 uncultured Marinobacter sp. | reverse complement strand
GTCATACACCGCGACAGTGCGATCACCGTTCGTCTTGTCCAGGCCATAGGCCAGGGCGGCCGCCGTCGGCTCGTTGATGATGAGCTTTACTTCCAGGCCCGCAATTTTTCCGGCATCTTTGGTGGCCTGACGCTGGCTATCATTGAAGTAGGCCGGGACGGTAATAACCGCTTCGGTCACTTTCTCGCCCAGGTAGTCTTCCGCGGTTTTCTTCATTTTCTTGAGAACTTCCGCAGACACCTGCGGCGGCGCCATTTTCTCGCCCTTCACCTCAACCCAGGCATCCCCGTTGTCCGCCTTGGCAATTTTGTAGGGCACCATCTTGATGTCTTTCTGAACCACATCGTCTTCAAACCGGCGACCGATCAGACGCTTGATGGCGTACAGCGTGTTATGCGGATTAGTGACCGCCTGACGCTTGGCGGACTGGCCGACCAGCGTTTCGCCATCATCGGTGTACGCGATAATGGAGGGGGTGGTGCGATCACCCTCGGCGTTTTCAATTACCTTCACCTTGTCACCATCCATGATGGCTACACAGGAGTTGGTGGTTCCCAGGTCAATACCGATGATTTTGCTCATTGAGTCACTCCAATTCTTCTGAATGCTTGACCGGAGGACATACTGCCTCCACTTTCGCTAATTACTGGCTATATTGGCGCGTTAATCCGCTTTTCAAGCCTGCTCATCAATTTTTGGTGCATCTTCCGCCTTGGCCACCATCACCATCGCAGGGCGAACGACGCGGCCATTCAGCAGGTAGCCTTTCTGCACCACGGCCACCACGCTGTTCGGTTCGGCATCGGGAGCCGGCACCATGGACATGGCCTCGTGCTGCTGAGGGTCAAACGGCTCGCCCACCGGGTTCAGCTGCTCGACATTGAATTTGCCCAGGCTACCCATGAACAGGTTGAGAGTCATTTCCACACCTTCGCGGATAGAAGCCACCAGTTCACCGGCGCCCTCATGGCCTTCGGTGCTTTCAACAGCCTTCTCCAGGCTGTCCGCGACCGGCAACAGTTCCTTGACAAATTTCTCAAGGGCGAACTTGTGTGCTTTCTCCACATCAATCTCGGCGCGACGCCGGACATTCTGCATCTCTGCCTGGGAGCGCAACACCTGATCCTTGAGCTCCTGCACCTGATCTTTCAGGGCATCCACTTCGGAGGTTTCACCCCCGGCGTCGCCATTCATCGCCTCCTCGGCCGCTGCTTCCGTGGCCTGCTTCAGCTCATCCGCCTGTTCATTACGGTTCTCGTCAGTATTCATGAAGACTCCTGTTCAATCTTCTCCGGCCGACTTCAGGGCCGATGGAACGTAAAACCGGTCGCCGCGCGCGCCGGAAAAATGGTGTTGCGAACGGATATGGGGCCCCGCATTCAGGTTTCAACCATCGATACAGGCATTGCTGAAGAAAATCCCGTCGACAGGTTTGCAAACAGAAAAAATCCTGTATATATTCACAGTCACTGTATGCATTCACAGTATTCAGTCGAATTTCAGGAACGTCGCGGAGGTTATCTGCATGCTTACCCAGCTCACGGTTTCCAATTACGCCATCGCCGAACGGGTGGAGCTCCAGTTCGGCAAAGGCATGACCGCGCTGACCGGCGAAACCGGTGCCGGTAAATCCATCGTTCTGGACGCCCTGGGCCTGGCCATGGGTGGTCGGGCCGATGCCGGCGCGGTTCGCCATGGAGCCAAGCGCGCGGATATCACCGCGACCTTTGATGTCTCCGGCATTGCAGACGCCAGCCGATGGCTGGAAACCCACGAGCTGGACGATGAGAACAACTGCATCCTGCGCCGCGTAATCAGCAAGGATGGCCGCACCCGGGCCTACATCAACGGTCAGCCCTGCCCCCTCACGCACCTGAAAGACCTCGGCAGCCTGCTGATGGATATTCACAGCCAGCACCAGCACCAGTCCCTGTTGCGCAAGGAAACCCACCGGAAGCTGATCGATGAATTCGCTGGCGTTGAGGGCCTGGCCCGAGACACCCGGGAGGCCTGGAAAGCGTGGCATCAGATCCGCCAGCGCCTGCACGAGCGTCAACAGAACGCGGACGAGGCGGAGGCCAAACTGCAGCTTCTGCGCTATCAGGTGGAAGAGCTCGACAGAATGGCGCTGGAGGACGGTGAGCAGGCCCAGCTCGAACAGGAGCAGGCCCAACTGAGCCAGGCCGATGCGGTACTGCACAGCAGTCATCAGGCGGCCCTGCTGTGCACCGAGGACGAGACCAGCGCGGCGGATCTGGTGCGCCAGGCCCTGCAGCAACTGGAACAGCTTCCAGTTGATGTGCCGGCATTGGCCGACACCATCCAGATGCTGAATGACGCACAGATTCAGATTACCGAAGCAGGCAATAACCTGCGCCATTTTGTCGAGGATTACGAGGCCGACCCGGCACGCCTGGCCGAGGTGGAGGAGAGGTTGAGCGCCATTTACCAGATGGCGCGCAAGCACCGGATCAGCCCGGAAGCACTGCCCGAGCTGCACCAACGCCTGAGTAGCGAACTGGCGGAACTTGATGGCGGCGAAGGCAGTCTGGAGCAACTGGAAGCCGAACTGGCCAGCCACCGCACACGGTTTGATGAGTTGGCGGACCCACTCTCCGAGGCGCGCAAAAACGCGGCGACAGCCCTGGACCAGTGCATCGCCCAGGAGCTGAGCCAATTGAGCATGCCCGCCGTGCAGTTCGTGACCCATTTGAAGCGGAACAGTGATGACGAGCCGGCCGCCCATGGCCTGGAAGACGTTGAATTCCTGGTCAGTGCCAACCCGGGGCAGCCGGCACGACCACTGGCGAAAGTAGCGTCCGGCGGGGAACTGTCGAGAATCAGCCTGGCCATCCAGGTGGTCGTTGCACAAACATCCACCACGCCAACCCTGGTCTTCGATGAAGTGGATGTTGGTATCGGAGGCGGCACAGCAGAAGTGGTCGGGCGGCTACTGCGAACGTTGGGCAGTGGTGGCCAGGTTCTGTGCGTCACCCATTTACCCCAGGTCGCTGCCCAATGTCACCAACATCTGTTTGTCAGTAAATTTACCGAGCAGGACGCCACCTTTTCGAGAATCGAGGCGCTGGATGACCAGGGAAGAATCAGTGAAGTGGCACGGATGCTGGGGGGTGTCGACATGACCGAACACACCATCGCTCACGCCGAAGAAATGTTCTCAAAGGGCCAGGCAACCCATCACTGACAGATCGCCGTTAATACCCTACCCCTCTCGATCCTGAGAGCTCTTCGGGGCGAGCCTTCAAGGCCCGCCCCTTTTTTCTGTCTGTGCGGGTGTGGGCAAGGATCAGGACTTAATGGGTTTGACGTAGAGAATCAGGCTATGGTCGACAATTTCATAACCGTGCTCTTCGGCAATCTTTTTCTGGCGTTCCTCGATGACTTCATCAACGAACTCAATCACTTCTCCGGTCTGGGTGCAAACCATGTGGTCGTGATGGTCGTCACCCGCCATCTCGAAGACGGCGTGACCACCTTCGAAATTATGACGTAATACCAGGCCCGCTGCTTCAAACTGGGTGAGCACCCGATACACCGTCGCCAGCCCCACGTCATCTCCCTGGTCCAGCAGCTTCTTGTACACATCTTCCGCACTGAGGTGATGCTCCTCGGCGGTTTCCAGGATGTTGAAAATTTTCACTCTCGGCAGAGTAACTTTCAGACCGACTTTTCGTAATTCGGCGTTCTCAGATGACATGTTACTATTCACTCTTTGGTGTGCCTTACGGCTTCCGGTATGATGAAGCCGCCGTTGAACGGATACCCCGTGTCACACCTGCCTCTGGCAGGCGATTTCAAGATAGAGGATTTCCCCCCGCGATGCAAAAGCTCACAGCTCTCATTCTCACTCTCGTTTTATCCGGCTGTGCCTTTCCGGGCGTCTATAAAATCAACGTCCAGCAAGGCAACATCGTCACGGATGAGGAGCTGACCTCGCTCTCGGAGGGCATGCCCCGCAGCCAGGTGCACGCCCTGCTCGGTACCCCGCTGGTACTGAATCCCGTGGACCTTTCAAGAGAATACTACATCTATACTTTTCAACGCCGGGGCGGTGAGATCAAGGAGCAACGGATCATTGTTTACTATGACAACGATCAGTTTTCCCATTACGAAGCGCAACTGCTGGAAGAGACTCCCGCTTACTAAAGGCCAGTCCTAACCCTTTTTCTTTGCCCGGTTCAATCGCGCCTGCTTCGGATCAATCTTCAGTGGCCGGTATAGCTCCACCCGGTCACCCTCTCGCAAGGCATGGTCCGCCGGTTTTTTGATGACCTTGCCGAAAATCCCCATATCGATGGTCTCGGGGTCAATCTCGGGGAAACTGTCGACAATGCCGGAGAGCTTTACAGCTTCCATCGCCGTCGTTCCCTCCGGCACGGTGACCGGTACGATTTCCTGCTTATCCGGGCGTGCGAAGGCCACCTCCACCTGCACGGTCACGCCCCCTCCGCGTAAACATCGTCTGCCCGGCGACAAAAGGCATCCACCATGGTGGTCGCAGCCTGGCTGAACACGGTACCGGCGGCCATACGCGACAGCGAGCCGGAGAACTCGAACTCCAGCCTGAGCATGACCTTACAGGCATTGTCTGCCAGAGGTTTGAAGTGCCAGCGACCGGTCAGGTTCCGGAAGGGGCCATCGACAAGGCTCATTTCAATCGCTTCCGGCATCGACAAGCGATTACACGTGGTCAGGGTATGGCTGACACCGCCCTTCGCAATCTGTAACGACGCCGTCACCTGCCCGGCATTCTGCTCATGGATCTCCGCCCCGGCACACCAGGGCAGAAACTCCGGGTAACGGGCAATGTCGTTGACTATCTGAAACATGCGCTCCGCCGAGTGCATGACCAACGCTGATTTATCAATCTGATGAGCCATCGAAACCGGTTGTCCTGCTTACAATCTCATTTCGGGCCTGCCCGGGCCGGGGAAAGCCGCCGTTATCAGACACTATGGTAAAGGATATCGTCGTCTTTGGGTGCACTTTCATCCGGCGAATGGGTCCCGGGCTCCGGTGACGAGGGCTTCGCAGCGGGAACCGCCTTGTCCGACCGGTTACCGGGGGTTTGTCCCCGCTCCACCGGCCCGGCACCGGGTTGCTCCAGCGCCTTCTCACCGCCGGACAGGAGGCTTCCCCGGGGCTGGCACCAGAGAGCGGAACTGCCGTTGTCACAGAGGTTGGAGAGGGAGAACACGGTGTACTGGATACCGATAAAAGCGACCACCACCGGTAACACCAGACGCATCACCCAGAACCAGATAACAACGAACAGCTTTGGGGTGGCGCCGAGAATCATTCGGGAATAATGGCGCGTCAGGCACCAGCCGGTGAACAGGGCAATCAGGATCGCCACGGCCGGAATCAGCAATCCGCCGGTCAGCAGCTCCAGCCAGCGGAAAATCGTGGCACCCCCGAACCGGTAGGTGGCCCACAGATTGAACGACAGCAATGAACCCAGCCCGGCCAGCCAAACCGCCACCCCGATCAACACCACAGACCAGCCCCTGGGCGCGCCCGTCCACTCCCGGAACCAGCCAACAATCGGCTCCAGCAGCGCCAGGGACGTGGTCCAGACGATCATCACCACCATCAGGAACAACGCCGCAATCACCAACTGGCCCAGGGGTAGCTGGGCCAGTGTCACCGGCAGGGATACGAACAGCAGACTGAAGCCACGCTCGCCATCCAGGTTGCCAGCGTCGACGGCCAGGGAAAAGATCATCAACCCGGCGACCATTGCCACCAGGGTATCCATCAACACCACCGCGAGAATCGATCGTTTCAGGCGGGTTTCCGGGGGCGTGTAGGCGCCGAGGATCGACCACACCCCCATCCCCAGGCCGAGGGTGAAGAAAGCGTGAAACAACGCCGCCTTCAGGCTGGCCCAGGTCATATCCTCAGGGTGCACTTCCAGCATCGACTGAATGGCTCCGTCAACCCGGCCGTACCAGGCCCCCAGGACAAACAGGGCCAGCATCAGCAGCAGCATACCAGGCACCACAACCCGCACGGTGCGCTCGACTCCTTTCACCACGCCCTGAGCCGATACCCAGACCACCAGAATCAGAAAAAAGCCGTGCCAGGCCATAAACTTCCGATACTCTCCGGGCGCCGATACCAGATCGGACAGAATTCCGGTGGCCCCCGCCTGGTCGGTTCCGGCAAACAGCCCCAGGGCGCCGAAGAACACATACGCCACGGCAATGGCACCAAAAACAGCGGTGAAGGAGAGCACCACAAACGCCGCCAGAATGCTGAGCCGCCCGGCAACCATCCAGGCACGGGAGCATTTGGCGCTGCGGATGTACCCATCCATCGCCAGCACAATGCCATGGCGGGCATGGCGACCCAGCGCCGCTTCGGTCACCATCAGCGGCAAGGTCACCAGCAGCAGGCAGCCGAGATACAGCAG
>CBIHLH010000179.1:0-6522 GCA_966210405.1 uncultured Marinobacter sp. | reverse complement strand
ACTGGGTGCTGCCGGTGGGTCGGAATTACCGGCCCGCGTTCATCAGGGCAAGCGCATTGTCCAGCATGCGATTGGAGAATCCCCACTCATTGTCGTACCAGGCCATGACTTTCACATGACGACCCAATACGCGGGTGTGATTCGAATCAAAGATGCTCGACAGCGCATTGTGGTTGAAATCCACGCTGACCAGCTTCTCACTATTGTAGCCCAATACCGGGTTGGAGCCCGCCGCTGCCTTGACCGCTTCGTTGATCTCTTTGACGCTGGTGTCGCGCTTGGCAATGAAGCCGAAGTCCACCAGCGATACGTTGATCGTCGGCACCCGAACGGCCAGGCCATCCAGCTTGCCATCCAGCTCCGGGATGACCTTGCCGATCGCCGCCGCTGCGCCGGTTTTGGTGGGGATCATGGACTGGGTCGCTGAACGGGCGCGGTACAGGTCGGAGTGGTATACGTCACTCAGTTTCTGGTCGTTGGTGTAAGAGTGGATGGTGGTCATCAGGCCGCTCTCAATGCCAACGACTTTGTGCAGGGCTTCAACGACTGGCGCCAGGCAGTTGGTGGTGCAGGAGGCGTTGGAAATGATGTGATGATCGGCGGTGAGGGTGTGATGATTGACGCCGTAGACAACCATGGCGTCTGCATCCGGGCTGGGCGCGGAGATGATGACCTTGCGGGCGCCCGCGTTCAGGTGCGCTTCAGCCTCGGCGCGTTTGGTAAACAGGCCGGTACATTCAAAGACCACATCGATGTTGAGGTCGCGCCAGGGCAGCTCTTCGGGATTGCGCAACGCGGTAATGGCAATCTGGTCACCGTTGACGGTCAGGGACTCGGCATCGTGGCTGACTTCCGCGTTGAAGCGACCGTGGACGCTGTCATACTTCAGCAGATGTGCGTTGGTTTCAGCGTCGCCCAGATCGTTAATGGCGACCACCTGGAGTTGATCCCGGTAGTGGTTTTCGTAAAGTGCGCGCAGCACGTTGCGGCCGATGCGACCGAACCCGTTGATGGCGATGCGAATGGTCATGATCTGACTCCTCGGTTGGATGATTTTTGTTCGATTTCCAATGATGATGTAGTAAATATAACAACAAAAAATGAAAAAATGAACGAGTCTTGGGTGAAATCATCAAAAAAAGGAAGTAAAATTACGTCTAAAAAGCAACTTTCAATAAATAAGACACGCTATGGAGCCCACCATGCACGCTACCGTCGACAAGGTTACCCGGAGAATCATTGAGCGCAGTCGCGCCACCCGCCAGGACTACCTGGACCGGATGAATGAGCTGAAAGCCCAATCGCCACATCGGAGCAGTCTTTCCTGCGGCAATCTGGCCCATGGTTTCGCGGCCTGTAACCAGGGTGACAAAGACACCCTCAAGTTCATGAACAAGGCCAATGTGGCCATGGTGTCCGCCTACAACGATATGCTTTCGGCCCATCAGCCCTATGAAAAGTTCCCGGATCTGATCCGCGCGGCGGCCAACGGGATGGGGTCGGTGGCCCAGGTTGCCGGGGGCACGCCGGCCATGTGTGATGGTGTTACCCAGGGGCAGCCGGGTATGGAGCTGAGCCTGTTTTCCCGGGACACCATCGCCATGAGTACCGCCGTGGCTCTGAGCCACAACATGTTCGATGCCACCCTGCTGCTGGGCATCTGTGACAAGATTGTGCCGGGGCTGCTGATTGGCTCCCTGAGCTTTGGCTACCTGCCGACCATACTGGTGCCGGCCGGGCCGATGCCGTCCGGGCTGCCCAACAAGGAAAAGCAGCGGATTCGCCAGTTATACGCCGAGGGTAAGGTGGGTCGCGATGAACTGCTGGAAGCCGAGAGCAAGTCCTATCACAGCCCTGGCACCTGCACCTTCTACGGCACCGCCAACAGCAACCAGTTGCTGGTCGAGGTTATGGGGCTGCACTTGCCCGGTTCGGCGTTTGTGAATCCGAACACGCCGTTGCGCGAACAACTCACCCGGGCGGCCACGGAACAGGTCATCCGGCTCTCCAAGCCCCACGGCGGCGAGCTGGGCCTGTGCGATATGGTGGATGAAAAGAGCATCGTCAACGCACTGGTGGCGCTGCTGGTAACGGGAGGCTCCACCAACCACACCATTCACTGGATTGCCATTGCCCGGGCGGCCGGTATCATTATCGACTGGAACGATTACGCCGAGCTGTCATCCGTCGTGCCCTCGATGACCCGCATATACCCCAACGGCCAGGAAGATGTGAATGCCTTCCATGAAGCCGGGGGAACGCCTTTCCTGATTCGTGAGTTGCTCGAGCACGGGTACCTGCACAATGACGTTGAAACCGTGGTGGGCCACGGTCTGGAACGGTACACCCGGATGCCGGAGCTGGACGGCGAGACCCTGGTGTGGAAACCCGCGCCGACCGACAGTCGGCTTCCGGACGTCCTCAGCTCCGCTTCCGAGCCCTTCGCCCCGGATGGTGGGCTCCGGGTACTTGATGGCAATCTGGGGCGCGGGGTGATCAAGGTTTCTGCCGTGGCCAAGGAGCATCACCGTGTCGAAGCGCCTGCGGTCGTGTTCAACGATCAGAATGAACTGAAGGCGGCGTTCGATGCCGGCGACCTGAACCGCGACTGCGTCGTGATCGTACGTTTTCAGGGTCCGAAGAGTAATGGCATGCCGGAACTGCACAAGTTAACGCCATACCTGGGTGTCTTGCAGGATCGCGGTCACAAGGTTGCACTGGTTACCGATGGGCGTATGTCAGGCGCCTCGGGGAAAGTGCCGGCGGCCATTCACGTTTACCCGGAAGCGCTCGACGGTGGCCCACTGTCGAGAGTGAAGAATGGCGACATGGTCTGCGTTGATGCCGGCACAGGCACGCTGTCCGTTGACGTTGAAGCGCAGGCGTTTGCCCATCGTGAGCCGGCAAATGCCGATCTTTCAGGGTATCATCAGGGTTACGGTCGGGAGCTGTTTGGCTGGATGCGCCGCTCCGCCAGCACACCCGAGGAAGGCGCCAGCTTTTTCTGGAATCATCAGGCATGACGCAAACACATTACTCTCTGGTAGGGGACATTGGCGGCACCAACGCCCGCTTTGCACTGGTGGAGCGGGGCAGTGTTGAGCCCGGCGCCGTTGAGGTGCTGCCCTGCGGTGATTACGACAACCTGGATGATGCCATTGTCGACTACCTGCAGCGGGTGGGTGTCGCTGAAGTGGGTGAGGCCTGCCTCGCCGTGGCGTCGCCGGTTCGTGGCACCCAGGTCCGGATGACCAATAACCATTGGCGCTTCGATACCGAAGAGGTCCGGCTGGCCTTTGGTTGGCGTGCCTTCAAGGTGATCAACGATTTTACCGCCATGGCGCTGGGCGTACCCCATGTGCCGGCGGAGCATCTCGTGCACGTCTGCGGTGGTCCGGGCGATGAGCGCCGGGCCAGGCTCGTGATCGGTCCGGGAACAGGCCTGGGGGTATCCGGGCTGGTGCCGATCAAGCACGGCTGGGTGCCGCTGATGACCGAAGGGGGGCACGTCGACTTCGCACCCACCGATGATACCGAGATGGCGGTATTGCGCATTCTCAAGGCCCGGTTTGGGCGGGTATCGGTGGAGCGGATCCTCTGTGGCCAGGGGTTGTTGAACCTGTACCAGGCCCATGCCGAGATTCAGGGCGTCACGGCGCCCCTGGATGCTCCGGAAAAAGTAACCGCCGCCGCCCTGGAGCACACCGACTCACTGGCCCGCCAGACCCTCCGGCATTTTTGCGAGATCCTCGGCCGGGTGGCCGGTAACGGCGTACTGACACTGGGAAGTACCGGCGGTGTGTACCTGTGTGGGGGTATCCTGCCCCGGTTTCTGGACTTTTTCCTTGAAAGTCCGTTCCGCAGCGGGTTTGAGGACAAGGGCCGGATGCGGCCCTTGCTGGAATTCACCCCGGTTTACGTGGTGACCGAGCCCTACACCGGCTTGCTGGGCGCGGCCGAGGCGCTGGCCAATCCGGAAGTGTAGTGTGTTGTTTGGCGAGGCTGCACTATGAGACCGCACTAACCGCACTATGGGGTGCCAGTTGACCATGAGTGAAGAACGCCCGGATATGTCCCTGGATGACCTGGTGCGCAGAGTGCGTGCCTGCACGCTCTGTGAAAGCGTGCTACCGCTCGGGCCCCGGCCAGTGGTCCAGTTGTCGGAATCATCGCGGATACTGGTGGTCGGTCAGGCGCCCGGGCGTCGGGTGCATGAGACTGGGGTACCCTTCAACGACCCCAGTGGCGACCGGCTGAGACAGTGGATGGGGGTGACGCGGGAGGTGTTCTACGACGAACGCAAGCTGGCCATCCTGCCCATGGGGTTCTGCTATCCCGGCAAGGGCACATCCGGCGATCTGCCGCCACGCCCGGAATGTGCTCCGGCCTGGCGGCAGCGCTTGCTGGACTGGCTGCCCAATATCGGTCTGACGCTGGTGATCGGGCAGTACGCCCAGGCCTGGCACCTGCCGGATAGCCAATCGTCGGTGACTGAAAACGTTCGTAACTGGCAACGGTATTGGCCCGACCGGGTGCCCATGCCTCATCCGAGCCCCCGGAACAACCTGTGGCTGCGTCGCAACCCCTGGTTTGAATCGGAGGTTATTCCAGAGGTCCAGCGCCGAGTTGCCGACTTGCTGGCGGAGTCTACCCCTTAGCCTTCGGTCATTTGCCAGCGACGAAGCAGGTCCTCATAGCGAACAGTTTCGCCTTTCGGCTTCTCGTTCGCCAGCGCCGGCTTCGGTGCACCGGGCTGCGCCAGCCACCAGTCGGCGCCTTTCAGATCGCGTTCATCCACCAGGCGTGGGCCGCACTTCCGTACCAGGTAATTACGTTCGATAACCCTGAGTGCCCTGTCCTGGGCCTCGGCAAGATTGTCCAGGGCCTGCCTGGGGCTCACTTCGCCAGTCACAGCGTCGGCAATGTTGGGCCACCAGAGCTTGGCCAGACGGGGGTAATCAGGGACATTGATGCCGGTTGGTGTCCAGGCTCGCCGTGCCGGACTGAGGTAGAACTCCACAAGTCCGCCCAGCGTCGGCGCCAGGGCCTGCATTTGCGGCGATTCCAGATCAGATTGTCGGATCGGCGTCAGGCCATAGAGGGTTTTTTGGAGTGATACCGACCGGGATACCGTAAACTGGGCGTAAAGCCAGGCAGCTTTTTGATTGCGTTCACCCATTGCCCTGGGAATGGTCCAGGCACCGACATCCTGGTATCCGAGTTTCATGCCGTCTTCCCAATAGGCGCCGTGAGGGGAGGGGGCCATCCGCCACTTGGGCGTGCCGTCTTCATTAACGACGGGTAGCCCATCCCGAGTCATGTCCGCAGTGAAAGCGGTATACCAGAAGATCTGCTGGGCAATATGACCCTGGGCCGGCACTGGCCCCGCTTCGGAAAACGTCATCTGACGTGCCTCCGGGGGCGCGAAACGATCCAGCCAGTCAATGTATTTTTCCAGGGCATAAATCGCCGCCGGGCTGTTGGTGGCGCCCCCGCGACGGACGGAAGAGCCCACCGGATGGCAGCCTTCCATACGGATGCCCCATTCATCCACCGGCAGGCCATTGGGCAGGCCCTTGTCGCCAGCGCCGGCCATGGAAAACCAGGCATCGGTAAAACGCCAGCCCAGGGATGGGTGTCGCTTGCCATAATCCATGTGCCCGTAAATTCGCTGGCCGTCAATCTCCTTCACATACACGGTAAAGTATTCGGCAATGTCCTCGTAGGCCGACCAGTTCACCGGTACGCCCAGCTCATAACCATACCGCTCCCGGAAACCCGCCCTCAACTCCGGGCGCTGGAACCAGTCGTAGCGAAACCAGTAGAGGTTGGCAAATTGCTGCGTTGGCAATTGGTACAGCTTGCCATCAGGGCCGGTTACGAACGCCAGGCCAATAAAATCGTCCAGGTCCAGTGTTGGCAGGGTGTACGTTTTGCCGGCTCCTGCCATGAAGTCGCTCAGGGCCAGGGCAAAGCCGCTCCTGGAATGGGTGCCAATGTTGTCGGAATCGTTCACAAAGGCATCGTACTGGCCCTTGGCGGCCATGATCCGTTGCAGGTTTATCTGCCGGATGACCTCACCCTCTGGCTTTCGGTCGTGTTGCACCTGGATGCCGGTGAGTGCCGAGAACGCCGGAGCCAGCACCTCGGCTTCGTATTGGTGGGTGGTCAGTTGCTCCGACAGCACGGCGATATCGGTGCCCTCAAGCGGAGCAGCAGCCTGAACGAACCACGCCAGTTCCTCTTTCTGCGCTTCCTTGCTGAGCGTCGTGTCGGGAAAGGTATCGGTCACCAGTGACTCGATCAACGATTGCTTCTCAGGCGACAGAGCATCGAACAGGGGGCCGGACTGGCTTTGGGGGACCAGCCCGATGGATAGCAGGGAAGCGGCCATCAATCGGGAAAGTGTTTTCATGACAACTCTCTTTCTTGTTGCTTTTGTTTGTTTTCGTACAATCGTTGAGCATAGAGGTGCCAAATAAGTTCGTCAACGAAAAAAATTAAACATCTGGAAATATCGAA
>CBIHLH010000178.1:0-6571 GCA_966210405.1 uncultured Marinobacter sp. | reverse complement strand
AACCCTGATTCCGACCTTCGATAACCTCAAGGCCCATGTTCGGGAGAATGTGGACCGGTACGCCGATAAAGACGAACTGCTGGATGTGGTGATGACGCCGGAGTACCAGGTCAGATATGAGAAGATTATTGAGGGGATGGGGGAGGCTGAGTGGGACGACCCTGATCTAAGGAGGGATTATTTTGCGGATATTGGACTTGATTCCCAAGAGATTCTGAAGATTGAGACTCGACTCAAGATTCAAATGGATACCGGAGCCAATGAGCATTTTCAGGGTAACGGCCTAACGAAGCATATTTCCTTGTCGAAGGATGGCAAAGTCGTCCATGGCGCCCTGGAGACCTACACGGTGGAGAAGAACCCGCAAACCTTCCATACCATGACCAACGGCGGCGAGGGTGGGCCGGAAGCCTATGTCGAAATCGTTGATCTAACCCCGCTTGAATTTGGAGAATAACATGAGTTATCCGAAACTGCCGCCTTGGCCCTTCATCGATCCAGGTTCGCTGCCGAAAGGCTGTGTGAAAGTGGGGGTAAGCACTGACAGAGCAAGAAGTGGAACCTCCCCAAAAGTCTGGCATTTTTGTGTTCATGACGGCCACCTGATTGTAAACAAGAAAGTTCAATTACCCGATAGGAAAGGACAAACTGGACGAAGTGCTATTCGGCAATACGAATATCCGATTGCAGGAGTTCGCTGGTTCGTGGACACCGTTGAACGCTTCTTTTTGCCGCCAGACCATGCTAATGCTGTGCCTCGCGACAAGTTCAATATGCGTGGTGAAGTGAATGGCGAAACTCTAGGAGTCACACGGGGCGCTTGGTTCGGGGGCGAACACACTCCCGGGTATTCATTCGACAATCTCAATCGCATCGAACATTCCACTATCCCGCCAGATGGTCCTTTTTGCCAAATGTTCGAAATGGGCGATCCCTGGCTGTTCGAAGACGGGCTGTTCGATTTATTCAAGGAGATTGCCCGGCGGCACGAGAACGGGGAGTTCTGACTGGCGCCACCGACTTTGACAAGCACATGAAGTAAATCCACGGCTCCCGGGCCGGGCGCATACAGATACCCGGCCCGGAACTACAGCATGATGCCAACGCTCAAATCAGCCGCGCGTTTTTGCGTTGGCCGCATTTTCTTGTTATCTGTGAGGTCTAGTAAAGAGTCCGAAATGTATTTGTGAATGATGCTCGACACAAAAGTTTGGTACGGGATAACCGTCTTCAGACGCTCTTGACTGAACAGCAGTTAAATCCCTGCTGGATCGAGACTTCCATCGGTTATTCCACCGTAACCGTGATCTGCTCAGAGACAACCGGCTGCTTGTGCGGCACGTGCGCGTAATTGCCCAGTAATAACTGAAGGGTGTGCTTGCCGGGCGGCAGTGTAATCTCGGTTTCAGTTTGCCCGCCCCCGAAATGCTTGACCTGATCCGTGGCGGGAAGCGGCTTGCTCAAATCAGCAGGTACGTCGGTATCGATCAGCAAATGGTGATGGCCGGCAGATTCTTTCTCGACGCCCGCAGGCGCGACGCCCATATTCCGAAGACCAAACACCACTCTGCAGGTTTTGTCGACGGTTGCACCATCGGATGGTTGAATGAAATACACCTCGGCATTGGCCGGGGCTTCGGACACCATGGACTCTGCGAACGTGACGACTGGTGCCATCAACAGAGCTGAAAATAGGGTACCTGCTATCCTGTTCATGTCATTTCCTCCTTGGTATTTGCCACAGGTGAGTATAGCTGAGGAAATGAAGCCTTGATGGCCGGTACTGGCACCGGTAATCAGGATGTTTTTTCGCATCCGTTATCCCTTGGTTTGTTGCACCCGTTGAGATCTTTCACATAAACATGGGCTGTCTTGGTAAGCTCAAAACCGACAGATGGGTAAAACTCATGAGACTCCGAACGATTCACATTGGATCTCACCACAACCCGTGTGAGCCCCTCCGTGCGTGACCAATCCTCGACAGCGTGAACGAGCAACCGGCCAACGCCGCCACGTCGGACACTGGAGCTCACGATTAGCCCGGTTATTTCGGCCGTATATAGCTCACTGAGGGATATGCGTCTTTCTGCGACGGCCCAGCCCACCACTGAGCTATCGGAAACGGCCACAAATACCTGATGATTCGTGGATTCCAGCAACGCGTTGAGCCACGCCTGAGTTTGGGACTCGTTGGCTGTTGCTGTTGGCTTCCTGGCCCGAAGCGACGCACCGACCTTCAAATACAGTATATCGTCTGGGACAAGCCCAAACATCAGGCCATCGTGATACACATCATAGCCTCCAATATCTATCGGAATAGCCAGTTCGCTACAAAAGGCACACCCTCACCATGTGAGGGTGTGCGTTCTGCACGTTACTTCTGCTGCGACGCAAAGCTCTGCATCAAATTTGAGTAGTGGGGGAGGTGACTCGCCAAGATACCGCCGAAGCCCTCGATGTCGTTACGCCAGTCGCGATGCAGTTCGCCTGCCACGGCGAACCAGTTAACAAGCTGTGCTCCGGCAGCCTGCATCCGGCTCCACGCACCGTCACGTGTCACTGGGTTGAAGGTACCGGAGGCATCCGTCACCACGAAAACATCGAAACCTTCTTCAATTGCCGACAGGGCAGGGAAGGCTACACATACTTCTGTCACAACTCCTGCGATGAGAAGCTGTTTTTTCCCTGTCGCTTTCACCGCATTCACGAAATCTTCGTTATCCCAGGCGTTGATTTGCCCTGGGCGAGCGAAGTAAGGCGCATCGGGAAAGGCTTCTTTGATCTCCGGGACCATGGGACCATTCGGACCATCCTCGAAGCTGGTGGTAAGAATGGTGGGGATGTTGAAGAACTTCGCGATGTCTGCCAGAGCCAGCACGTTGTTCTTGAAATCGTCGGGGGAGAAATCCCGAACGAGCGAGAGCAGTCCCGCCTGATGGTCGACCATCAGCAGGGCTACGTCGTCTTTGTCCAAACGCTTGTACTCAAAGGCCATGATAGTTCTCCTCGTATCTTCTGATTTAAGGGCCGGCGGACCGGCCCGACGTATCGCTAGCGCAGGGACAATGGCTAACGATCAAGCAAGCCGAATTGTCCGCTTTGGAAATCCATAATGGCTTGCTGAATTTCCTCCTCTGTGTTCATCACAAATGGACCGTGCCCAACGACCGGTTCCTCAATGGGTTTGCCAGTCAGAATCAACACACGCGCGTCGTTATTCGATACGAGCGTGAGGTCCTGCCCATCTCGTTCCAGGCTCGCGATTTCAGCGTCTCGGAGCACCTCGGACTGGTTAACCAAAACCGTACCGCTGAGCGCCACAACCATGGAGGTATGTCCCTGTGGTGCCGGAATCGTAATATGTGCGCCAGGTTCCAGCTTCAGGTCCCACACGTTGATGGGGGTATGGGTTTTTGCTGGCCCACGGTGGCCCTCGTACTCCCCGGCAATTACCCGAAGTTCGCCGGTGTTGGTGCCCAGACTGAGTTTTGGTATCTCGGTGTTGAGCAAGGTTTGATAGGCCGCCGGCGTACTCTTTGCGCCAGCAGGCAGGTTCACCCAAAGCTGGACCATTTCCAGCGGTCCGCCTGTCTCAGAGAACTGTCTGGAGTGAAACTCCTCGTGAACAATGCCTGCACCTGCAGTCATCCATTGCACGTCACCTTCACCAATGGTTCCGCCACCGCCGGAAGTGTCTCGGTGCTCCAGCTCACCTTGGTAGACGATAGTGACAGTCTCAAAGCCGCGATGGGGATGCTGACCTACCCCTCGTTTACCCGTGGTAGACGAAAACGTCGCGGGGCCAGCATAATCCAGCAACAGAAAGGGGGTGATGTTACTTGCCCCCATTCGGTCATATGAAAACAGCGTCCGTACTGGAAAGCCGTTTCCTACCCAGTGGCCGTGAGGAGGGCTGTAAGTGGTCAAAATCTTTTTCATTGGGATCCTCCTGCCGGCGTCAGTTAGTGTCTGTTTATTGACAATAGCTGGCACAAAAAAGTTTGAGTAGTCACATAATTCACACTCTGAGTTCCAAAAATAGGACAATCGAGAGATGCAGGACCTCAATGATCTTTATTACTTTGTAAAAGTGGTGGATCACGGCGGATTCGCCCCAGCGGGCAGAGCGCTGGGCGTGCCCAAGTCCAAATTGAGCCGGCGTATTGCAGAGCTGGAGCATCGGCTTGATACGCGCCTGATCAACCGATCAACCAGAACCTTCAGCGTGACTGAGTTGGGGAAAGAGTATTACCGGCATTGCGAAGCGATGTTGGTGCAAGCTGAAGCAGCACAGGAAGTGATTGATCGATCACACTCGGAACCAAAGGGCTCTATCCGGATAAGTTGCCCTCCAGGGTTGATTTATTTTCTCGTCGCGCCGCTGGTTGTGGAGTTCATGCGGCGGTATCCGGAGGTAAAGATCGAGATGGACGCCACCAGTCGCTGAGTGGATGTTGTTAAGGAAGGCCTGGATATCGCCTTTCGTGTCCGCTTTCCTCCACTTGAAGACAGCGGGTTAACGATGAAAGTTCTGTCCAAGAGCCCTCAATGCCTGATGGCGGCGCCAAGCGTTGTTGAGCAATATCCAAAGCCTTTAAATCCAGACGATCTGGCTCAGTATCCGAGCATCGATTTTGAACAGTGGAATGGCCAGCACATCTGGTGTTTGGATGGCCCGGCAGGAGCTTCGATGCAAGTTCATCATAGGCCAAGACTGGTAACCGATGACGTATTCACGCTGCGCCAGGCTGCTCTGGGAGGTTTGGGGGTTGTAAAAATGCCTTTGATCATAGGAGGGCGGGACTTAATTGAAGGGCGACTCGTCAGTGTCCTGCCGGACTGGCGGCCTCGCGGAGGAATATTCCACGCCGTGTTCCCTTCGCGTCGCGGCTTGTTACCTGCCGTCAGGGCCTTTCTCGATTTCGTTGCCGAGGCAATGGATGAGGTGGACTTTCGCCTTCCCGATTAAAGATAACCACCCGGTCGTTCCAATGGCAGGACTCTGATTCCAGTATTGGAAGGTGAAAGGTCGGCGACAGGCAGATATACGAAAATCATTCGGGACACGGGTTCGTCTCCTCAAGGTTGTTGAACACCGTTACACCAACGCGCCATTAACAATCGCCCGCAACTCCTGACGGATCGGGTAGGTCGATGAGGGGATCAGTTGCGTCATGAAGATCACCACCAGTTCCTCCACAGGATCGATATAAAAGTTGGTGCTTGCCAGGCCACCCCAACCATACTCACCGATCGATCCGTTGATCTGGGATTTGGCGACGTCAGTCTTTACCGAAAAGCCCAACCCGAAGCCACTCCCGGCATAAGGTGTCTCGCTGAACGCGCCGACGGAGAGGCCTGGCAGGTCCTGATTGCCCGGCAGATGGTTGAGGCGCATGAATTCCAGGGTCTTTCGGCCAATAATCCGCCGCCCGCCAAACTCGCCGCCCTGACAGAGTGCCTGGGCAAAGTGGAAATAATCATCAATCGTGGAAACCAGCCCGCCGCCGCCAGAGACAAACTTCCTCTCGTGACGGAAAGGGGACGTTTGCGGATCGTCCAGCAGCTTGAACTGATCGGCGGGATCGTACTGATAGCAGGCGGCGAAGCGGTCAAGCTGATCGTCACGAACCTGGAAACCGGTGTCGGGCATGTCCAAAGGTTCAAAGATATGCTCGCGCAGATACTCATCAAACGGTTTATCGGCCAGCAACTGCACCAGGTAGCCCAGCACATCCGTGCTGACCGAATAGTTCCAGGCGGTACCCGGTGAGAATTCCAATGGCAGTTCCGAAAGCTGATCGATCAGCGCTTCCAGCGTCATATTCCGGCTGCCATCCAGCTTCAGCTCCCGGTAGGCAGCGTCAACGTTGGTGCGGTTCATAAACCCGTAGGTCAGGCCTGACATATGCGTGAACAGGTCGCGAATGGTCATGGTGCTGGTTGCGGGTGTGGTCAGGAAGTTGGGATAGACACCGCTTTTGTAAACCCGCAGGTTTTTCCAGGCCGGAATATACTTGTGCACGGGATCATCCAGCAAAAACCGCCCCTGCTCATAGAGCTGCATCATGGCGATAGACGTGATCGGCTTGGTCATCGAATAAATGCGAAAAACCGTATCCCGGCAAACCGGCTTGTTGCGCTCCACATCCATCAGCCCCTGAGCTTTCAGATAGGCAATTTCCCCACGCCGGGCCACCAGTGTCAGCGCGCCGGGCAATTTCCCCGGCTGGATATAGCGACGGTCAAGATGGTCTTCAATGTAAGGAAGATGGTCTGGTGAGAGGCCGGTGACCTGTTTGGATTCCGTCATAGAGATGGCGTCTTCTTGTGTGGTTTTGAAGGAATTGTGGCGCTATGAGCCCCCAATTGAAATCCATGCGCACCATCCTCGGCTCCAGTGTGGATGACTGCTGCCCAGTGACCCACTGACCAAAGCACTGAACTACGTGCTCAGTCGCGAAACCAGCCTGAGCGTGTTCCTGTAAAATTCCGTTCGCCGACACTCCATCTGGCACCCTTATCCATAGAAAAATTCTTCGAAATCAGAGAAAAAATAGTTGATTTCACT
>CBIHLH010000177.1:0-6601 GCA_966210405.1 uncultured Marinobacter sp. | reverse complement strand
GAGGCGCAACTGGTTGCGAACCCGGGTTGCTACCCTACGGCCGTTCAATTGGGTTTTCTGCCGCTGCTGGAGCAGGGTCTGGTGGACGTCAAACGCCTGATTGCCGACGCCAAATCCGGTGCCAGTGGTGCGGGCCGGCAAGGCAGTGTGGGCATGTTGCACGGTGAAATCGGTGAGAGTTTCAAGGCTTACGGAGCCTCGGGACACCGCCATCTGCCCGAGATACGCCAGGGGCTTGCCAGTGCCGCCGGTAGTGACGTTGGTGTGACCTTCGTTCCCCACCTGATTCCGATGGTTCGAGGCATTGAAGCAACGCTCTATGCTGAACTGAATAACCCGGCGGATTTTGATCGTCTGCAGGCCCGGTATGAGGCCCGTTATCGTGATGAGCCGTTCGTGGATGTCATGCCCTTTGGCAGCCACCCTGAAACTCGCAGCGTCCGGGGCGCTAACCACTGCCGGATGGCTATCCACCGGCAGGAGCACAGTCATGTCGTGATCGTATCCTCGGTCATCGATAATCTGGTCAAGGGCGCGGCGGGTCAGGCGGTTCAGAATATGAACATTATGTTTGGCCTGCGCGAGACGTCCGGTCTCGACGCGCCCGCCCTGCTGCCCTGAGGACTACCCGTGAGTGAGCCACGCAAACCGGCGGAGGAGTATGTGATCATCCGCCATCGCCCCGGTTATCGGCTGAGGCGGACCGCTATACTGTTGATTTTCTCTGTGGTTGCCGCCGTGGCGGGTTACGCGACCGGCCTGGCCCAGGGCGGTTTCCGATTCTCCGATGTGGAGGCATCGAATGATGTCCTCGAGGAGGAAGTGGAAACGCTTAGGGAGAGCTATCGGCAAACCCGGCAGCAATTGATCAATCTGGAACGGGGGCGGGCCATTGACGAGCAGGCGCTGAAACAGGCGCGGAATGCAATTGTCGACCTGGAAACCCGGATTGCTTCACTGAAGTCGGACCTGACTTTCTATAAAAACATCATGGCACCCTCGGAAACCAGCAAAGGCCTTCAGGTTGACAGCTTTTCGCTGGCGAAGGGTGCGCAATCCAGCGTGTACGATTTCAAACTGGTGCTAACCCAGGTTGGCAATAACAAGAGTTATATTTCAGGCGTGGTGGCCGTCAACGTCATTGGCTTGCGTGACGAAGAAAAAGAAGTCATTGCTTTGCGCGACCTGTCTCGGGATATCGAAGATCTCGGCGTGAAATTCCGCTTCCGCTACTTCCAGGACGTGGAGGGACAGCTGACTGTGCCCACTGGTTTCGAACCATTGGAGGTTCAGGTGGTTGCCCGGGCCGAGGGTCGAAAATCCTCACAGGCTGAACGAACCTTTGATTGGGAAGATTTAACGGAGAATTGATATGCTCGGCAAGAAAAAGCAGAAGCCACGCCGGCCCACCGGTCACTTTGACACTCTGATTTCGGCAAAAACCGCGGTCGAAGGCGATATCCATTTCTCCGGAGGGCTGCATGTTGATGGCCGTGTTCGGGGTAAGGTAGTTGCTGAAGAAGGCAGTGATGGCGTACTGAGAGTATCGGAAGTGGGCGAGGTGACGGGCGATATCATGGCACCGCACGTGATCATCAACGGTACCGTGCACGGCGATGTGTACGCATCAGCGCATCTGGAACTGGCTGAGAAGGCGGCCATCAATGGCAACGTTTATTATAACCTTATCGAAATGGCGATGGGGGCCTCAGTGAATGGCAACCTCGTTCACCAGCGGGAGCCGGTTGGCCTGCTGACCCAGGAGAAGCGATCGTCGGATCAGGAGGCAGCGCAGCCGCAGTCCGTGCAGCAGGATCCGGACGATGGTGGAAAGTCCGAATAGTTGATTGTTTTAGTCAGGAATACCATAATCGCTTGAGTTGACCCAGGTAATCCGGAGGCGAAGTTGAGTGTAGTTCAACAACAAATGGCCGCACCGCTGTTTTTTAGCGACAGTGCCGTTGCCAAAGTACGGGAGTTGGTCGAGGAGGAAGGCAATTCCGACCTCAGGCTGCGCGTCTTTGTAACCGGCGGTGGCTGCTCGGGGTTTCAGTACGGGTTCTCGTTCGACGAAAGCCAGGACGATGAGGATACGGTTATCGAGCGGGACGGGGTCCGGCTGTTGGTGGACCCCATGAGTTATCAGTATCTGGTCGGCGCCACCATTGATTACCAGGAAGGTCTGCAGGGCTCCCAGTTTGTAGTTCAGAACCCGAATGCCAGTTCAACCTGCGGGTGTGGTAGCTCATTCTCGATCTGAGTGCCGGGTCTGGCGGGATAATCAGGCCGGATAAATAGCGCCGAGAATTCTGGGGCCGCGAGCCCCGGTGACCGCTGGCAGATTGCCTGGCTTACCTGAAATGGTCTGTCGCGCCAGCCAGGAAAACGCCGTAGGCTCCACCCACTGGGCATCCAGTCCGATTTCTGACGTATCCGAGAGTCTTGCGGGTGACAGGGCCTGCTTTAGCTCGCTCATCAGCAGGGTGTTTCGGGTTCCGCCTCCGCAAGCGTAGATGCATAATGTGGGCGACTGTGGCATTTGTCTCGCCACGGACATGACGGTGAGTTGAAGCAGCGTCCGCTGCACATCTTCGGGCTGGATATCAGGGTGGCGCTTCAACGCCGTTTTCAGCCAGCTCAGGTTAAACTTTTCCTTCCCCGTACTTTTGGGTGCGGGTCGATCAAAATAGGCATCAGAGAGCAGGTCATTCAGCAGGGCCTGGTCCACTACGCCTTCATCTGCCCACCGACCGTCCTGATCAAAAGGACGGCCTGTCTGAGCCTGACACCAGGCATCCATCAGAGCGTTTGCAGGTCCGGTATCAAACCCGGTTACCGGCCGGCTCTGGTTTGCCGGTAACCAGGTGATATTGGCAATGCCCCCGAGATTCAGGATGCAGCGATCCTCGGTCGGTGAGCCAAAAAAGAACTGGTGAAAGGCAGGTACAAGGGGGGCGCCCTCGCCGCCGGCTGCCATGTCCCGCCGCCGGAAATCTGCAACCGTTGCGATGCCAGTTTGCTCGGCGATCAGCGCGGGATTACCAATCTGGATTGAAAAGGGTGCCGGGCCTGACGGCTGGTGGCGGATGGTTTGGCCATGGCTGCCAATGGCGCAAATGTCTGCACGCGCGAAGCCGGATTGATCGATGACCGTATTCGCTGCTTCTGCAAAAAGTAGCCCCGTGAGGGTGTCGAGTTCCCCAAGTTCATCCGGCGTGGCCTGATTCTGGCACGCAGCCAACAGCCGTTGCCGGAGATTGTCGGGGTAGGGCAAAGAATGGGTCCCATGGGTATTGAGACGCTGGTCGTCAAACGACACCAACACGGCATCGATGCCGTCCATGCTGGTGCCTGACATCAGCCCGATCCATACGTCCATAGCGATTACTTCTTCGGCGCCAGGGCGAGCTGCTGGTAGTTTTCGCGGAAAACCTCGAACTGTGCCAGTCGCTGCTCCGTCACGCCTTTGAACGTCGCCATTTCAGATGAAGGCACCGGCTTGGCATCGGGAAGCTTCACGGTGCGGGAGTTTCGTGGCGTACCGTTCAAACGGAACTCGTAATGCAGGTGAGGGCCGGTCACCATCCCGGACGAACCGACATAGCCGATAGTCTCGCCCTGCTTGACCCGGGTGCCCTTTTTAATGCCTTTGCCAAGCCGGCTCATGTGGGCGTATAGGGTGGTAATGTTGTCGCCATGCTGCAATATTACGGTACGGCCATAGCCACCTTTCCAGCCGGCGAAGCGAACGCGCCCAGAGCCGGCTGCCTTGATTGGCGTCCCGGGAGGGGCTCCGTAGTCGGTGCCTTCGTGAGGTCGGACCACATCCAGTACCGGATGACGGCGTTGCAGGTTGAAGGGTGACGAAACTCTGGCGTTTATCGGAGTCCGAAGGAAGGCTTTACGCATGCTTTTTCCGTTCGGAGAATAGTAATCGCTGTCGCCTTTACTGTCGGTGTACAGCAGGGCCACATTTTCTTCTCCGCGATTCACGAATCTGGCCGAGAGGATGCGGCCTGTGCCGAATTTCTCACCGTCCAGATAAAGCTCTTCATAGACCACCTCAAAGCGGTCCCCTTTGCGAACGTCATAAACAAAATCGATTTCCCAGCCAAAAATGCCGGCAAGTTCCATGGTGAGGCGATCATTCAGGCCCGCCTCGCGGGCCGCGAGATACAGAGAGCCATCAATGACCCCCGACGCAAAAGCGGGGCGTGGTTCCGGTGTGCGGATTTCAGTGTCTCCGGTAAAGCTGCCTTCCTGTTTCTCAATCTTCAGGGTTTCAAGCCGGTTGCGCTGGAGCTCAACCGCGGCAAGTTCGCCCGCGTCGTCTGTCGCAAAACGAATGGTTTCGCCCGCATAGAGGTGCTGTACCTTTTTGGCCTCACCTTCACCATGGATCACCGAGAGCATGATGCCATCGTTGAAGCCGGCCTCTTTGAACAACGAAGACAAGGTGTCACCGGATTTGATTTCGAAGGTCTGCCAGCTCAGCAGGGGTTCCTGTGGTGTACTCGGATTGGCAATGTTCGGCGCCGTTACTCCGGATGTCTCCGGGCTGGTGGGCTGAGCCGCCTGCCCGGTATCCGTTGTCGTCGTATTCTTCTGCTGGCTGACGATCTTGGCGGAGGCGCCCTGTTCGAGGTCCAGCTCATAGGACATGCGCTTGGCCTCGACGTCTGAGCTCGGGCTCATCAAAATGGCAGACGTCACAACGACGGTGATCGCCGCTGCTATGGTGATGTGTGTCTTCGGAAACATTTTCAGCACGTATCGCACCCGTTTTAATCGGTATTCCGGTAGGTTGAACTACCTAATTAAAGCTGTTGTTCAAGTATAGACCAACAGATTACCGCATAAAATGCATGTGGGACAGCGTGGAACATTACGGTTAGTGTTCCATCCTCCGGACTTCTTATTGCAGCGTTGCTATAATACGCCGCGCTGTTCAATTGCGGCTGGTTAAAATCTGTTCAGGCTACTTTAGCAGGCGTGCGGGTAACTCACAGAGTTCTTTTGTTGAAGTCTGTAACCGACTGAATCTTTCAAGTTCAAAACTGGGGACGTGTTGTTCATGGCATCCATTGATGAAGCGTTGGCGATTATTAAACGCGGGGTAGACGAGCTTATTCCGGAAGATGGGCTGATAGAGAAATTAAAGGAAGGCCGTCCTCTGCGGATCAAGGCGGGCTTTGATCCCACAGCGCCGGACCTTCATCTTGGTCATACCGTTCTCATTAATAAGCTCAGGCAGTTTCAGGATCTTGGGCATGAGGTCATGTTTCTCATTGGTGATTTTACCGGCATGATCGGCGATCCGACGGGCAAGAGTGCGACCCGGCCGCCCCTCACCAAAGAGCAGGTGGCACAGAATGCTGTCAGTTATAAAGAGCAGGTGTTCAAGATCCTGGACCCGGAGAAAACGCGTGTCATGTTCAACTCCGAGTGGATGAGCAGGATGGGTGCGGCTGACATGATCAGGCTGGCGGGGCAGTACACCGTAGCCCGAATGCTGGAGCGCGATGATTTCACCAAGCGTTACCGGGCAGAACAATCCATCGCGATCCACGAGTTTCTCTATCCGCTGGTGCAGGGCTATGACTCCGTTGCCATGGAGGCAGATGTCGAGCTGGGCGGTACGGATCAGAAGTTCAATCTTTTGATGGGGCGGATCCTGCAAAAGCACTATGGTCAGTCGCCGCAGGTGATTCTGACCATGCCGATCCTGGAAGGGTTGGACGGTGTGCAGAAGATGTCGAAGTCGCTTGGCAACTACGTTGGCGTGAATGATGCCCCGGGAGAGATGTATACCAAGCTGCTTTCCGTGCCAGATGACCTCTTGTGGCGTTACTTTGAGTTGCTGAGTTTTCGCCCGCTTGCAGAGGTTGACGGTTTCCGTGGGGAGGTGGAGGCAGGAGCCAATCCCCAGGACTATAAAAAGTTGCTCGCGGAAGAAATTATTACCCGGTTTCATGATGAAGAGGCGGCCAGGACCGCGCACAACTCAGCGGGTAACCGCGTTGCCCTTGGCGAAATTCCGGAAAATGTGCCGGCAATTGAGGTTTCTCTTGAAGGGAAGGCTGAGATTCCAATGGCGGCTGTTCTGCGCCTGGCCGATCTGGTGAAGAACGGTGCTGCTGCAAGGGATGTTCTTAAGCGGGGCGCTGTCTTTGTTGACGGTGAGAAATTTGACGGTAGCCGTATGTTTGTTGAGGGCGATGACTGCGTTATTCAGGCGGGAAGGAAGAAGATTGCCCGGGTTTTGATTACTGCGTAATCGATTCTGGGTGATTTTGAGGATTTTTCAGAATCGTCGTTGACACCTCCTTTGAGCTCTGTAGAATGCGCATCTCTTTCGAGGGGCGGGCGGTCCAAGTTGCTCCGAACTCGAATAGCAAATGTCTGAAAACACTGAAGAAAATGATTTTAAAATTCTTCAGAAACAGGTTGACAGACAAGTGGTTCAGCGTAGAATGCGCGCCACGATTTGGCAGTAAGCCGGCAAGTTTTCCGGCGATTTCCTGAAGCGGGAAAGCGACGGAAAACAAACGGTTGACAAGGCGGCGTAACGATGTAGAATACGCCACCTTGATTGAGCAGA
>CBIHLH010000176.1:0-6661 GCA_966210405.1 uncultured Marinobacter sp. | reverse complement strand
GTCCTGGGTGCCGTGCATGTGGGCCGGGACATCAGCCATAAAGTCAGCCACAGCGCTCGCAGCGACTACCGGATTCGACACGACCCGGTGACCGGCCTGATCAATCGCCGGGAATTCATTGCCCGGCTGGCACGAATGCTGGAGCAACAGAGCCAGCGCGACGCCTGCCACAGCCTGCTTTACCTGGATCTCGACAAGTTCGAACACTTCAATGAACTGGCGGGCACCGGCACCGGCGACCGGTACCTGCGCGAGCTGGCCGGCAATCTTGGCGTCCGGGTCCGGCAACGGGATGCCCTGGCACGGCTGTCTGGCGACACCTTTGCCCTGCTCATTGAGAATTGCCCCGAACCCCGGGCCCGCAGGATTGCCCAGGATATCCTGCAACAGATCGGTGACTTCGTCTTCGAGTGGCAGGGCCAGTCATTGCAGACCACCGCCAGTGGCGGCCTGCTGATCCTGGAAAAAGAGGTGCCCGGGGATCCGGAGCAGATTCTGGTGCAGGCGGCCGACCTCTGCCACACCGCCAAAACCTCCGGCCGGAACCGCATCCATACCGCCCATGCTGTCAGCCATCAGGACGACGATGGCCAGACCGGCCAACGACTGGAGCAGATCCGTCAGGCCCTGAAAAACAATGCCCTGACACTGGAATTCCAGGCCATGAAGCCGGTTGCCAGTGCCACCTGGGGCGATCACATTGAGATCCTGTGCCGGATTCCGGGTGAGGCCGAAGGCCAGGACTGGCTGCTCCCGGAGCAGTTCCTGCCCATCGCCGAACGCTTTGACCTGGCCAAGCGCCTTGACCGGCAGGTTATTCTCCAGACCCTGAGCTGGCTGGACGATCATCGGTTACTGGAACCGAGACTGAAATACTGTGGCTTCAACCTGTCCCTGGCCAGCCTTCTGGACGATACCTTCGCAGACTTTATGGCCTCGGTGCTCAGGGGCCTGCCGTTTGCCCCGGACTGCTTCTGCCTGGAAATCCGGGAGTCCCATGCTACCCAATACCCGGACGAGGTCGCGGTACTGTGCGACGCCCTGCACCGGGTCGGTTGCCAGGTGGCTCTGGACGGTGCGGGAGCCTCGGTGGAAAGTTACGGCCTGGCCGCCCGGCTGCCCGTCGACATTATCAAGCTCGACCGCAAGGTGATGCAGAACCTGGATCAGGATCCGGTGCAGCAGGTGATGGTGGAGGCACTGCACCGGATTGCCGAAGCCGCGGGCAAAACCACGGTGGCGACCTTTATCGAGAGCGACGACACTCTCCGCAAAGTCAGGGCCCTGGGCATTCACTACGGCCAGGGCTACCGCCTGTGTCGCCCCCGCCCCCTGGCGGAGCTGACCCCGGCGGCGGTAGACCTGAGCACCGGGCGCATCGGCGGCTGACCGAGGGGCCCGGCTGCGGCCTCAGGCAAGCTGTTTCCGGGCACGTCCGACCGCCGACCGCACCTGATCCGGCGCGGTACCGCCCATGTGATCACGGGCCTGCACCGAACCTTCCAGCGTCAGCACGTCGAACACATCGGCGCCGATCACATCGGAGAACTGCTGCAGCTCCGCCAGCGTCATATCGGACAGATCACGGCCTTCCGCGACCCCGAATGCCACGGACTTGCCGACGATTTCATGGGCATCCCGGAACGGAACCCCTTTCTTGACCAGGTAGTCCGCCAGGTCGGTGGCGGTGGAAAAGCCACGCTTGGCGGCCACCCGCATATTGTCCGCCTTGGCGCGAATGGCCGGAATCATGTCGGCGTAGGCTTTCAGGCAGCCCTTGATGGTGTCCACGGTATCGAACAGCGGTTCCTTGTCTTCCTGGTTGTCCTTGTTGTAGGCCAGAGGCTGGCTCTTCATCAGAGTCAGCAGGCTGATCAGGTGACCGTTGACCCGACCGGTCTTGCCTCGCACCAGTTCCGGCACGTCCGGATTCTTCTTCTGGGGCATGATGGACGAACCGGTACAGAAGCGGTCCGGCAGATCGATGAAATCAAACTGGGCCGAGGTCCACAGCACCAGTTCCTCGCTGAACCGCGACAGATGCGTCATCAGCAGCGCTGCAAAGCTGCAGAACTCGATGGCGAAATCACGATCACTGACCGAATCCAGCGAATTCTCGGTGGGCCGGTCGAAACCCAGCAGGCGCGCGGTCATGGCGCGGTCGATGGGATAGGTGGTACCGGCCAGCGCAGCGGCACCCAGCGGCATGACGTTGACCCGCTTGCGGCAGTCCTGCAGGCGCTCGCCGTCACGCACCAGCATTTCGTACCAGGCCAGCAGATGGTGGCCGAAGGTAACCGGCTGGGCCGTCTGCAGGTGAGTGAAGCCGGGCATGATGGTGTCGGCCTCGCGCTCGGCCAGGTCCAGCAGGCCGGCTTTCAGCCGGTTGAGCTCCCCGGCGATGACGTCAATCTCGTCACGCAAGTACAGGCGGATATCGGTGGCCACCTGGTCGTTGCGGCTGCGGCCGGTGTGCAGTTTCTTGCCGGTGATGCCAATGCGGTCCGTCAGTCGCGCCTCAATGTTCATGTGCACATCTTCCAGGCTGACGGACCACTGGAACGTCCCGGCCTCGATGTCGGCCTTGACGGCGTTCAGGCCGTCAATGATGGTGTCCCGCTCCTGATCCGTGAGCACGCCCACCGCCGCCAGCATGGTGGCGTGGGCAATGGAGCCGGTAATGTCATGGTGGTATAGGCGCTGATCAAAACCCACGGAAGCGGTGAATTTCTCGACAAAGGCATCCGTGGGCTCACTGAAGCGCCCGCCCCAGGGTTTTTCGGAGGTTGTGGTCTGGTCAGACTTTTTCTGATCCGTCATGGTCTATCTTTCCTGCTGACAGCCCGGCATCATCTGGCGGGAATTGGTGACTCGAAATGTGGCGGGAGTATAGCATTCTGACCCGGGTAAAGGAGACACCCCCGCGTGGGGACAATGAGGTAGCTGAGCGCGAATTCTTCGTCCCGGACCTGTGCCGGGTGCGGGCCGTGTTCATGCTGCTGATTACCAGCGAGCTGCTGGTGCTGGTGCTGGCAGTGGTTCAGGCCAATCAGGGCTGGATCGACTGGAACTACTTCGGCCTGCTCTCACTGTTCGTGCAATGGACCACTCTGACCAGTGCCGCGCTGATCTGCCTGCTGCGCCGGACACTGGCGCGCTGGTCGGTCACCAGTGCCACCCTCGCCATTCTGGCCATCGTCTTGCTGGATGTGCTGGCGTTCAGTCTGTTTGCCGACAGTGTCCTGCACCCACAGGCCGGCGTGGCAATATGGCAGGGCGTGGCCAAAAAACTGTTACTCGCCACCCTGATCGTACTCATGGTACTGCGCTACTTTTACCTGCAGCACCAATGGCAGCAACAACGGGAGACCGAAATGCAGGCCCACCTGGCGGCACTCCAGGCCCGTATCCAGCCCCACTTCCTGTTCAACAGCATGAACACCATTGCCAGCCTGATCGCGAGCAACCCGGACCAGGCCGAAGAAGCGGTTCTGGACCTGTCGGAACTGTTCCGCGCCAGCTTGCGCACCGGTGACCAGTTGATTCCCCTGGCCAGCGAGCTGGCACTGTGCCAGCGCTACCTGGCCATTGAGGCCCTGCGCCTGGGCGACCGGCTGCAGCTGGAATGGGCGATTGGCCCCGGGCTCGAGCAGCAGGCGATCCCGCCGCTGACCCTTCAGCCCCTGGTCGAAAACGCCATCTACCATGGCATCCAGCCCCGCCCGGAAGGCGGCACTGTCCGCATTGAAGCCCTGACCAGGGGCGACTTCGTCTACCTGCTGGTGCAGAATCCGAAACCGGATCACAACAACCGGCAGCACGAGGGCAACCGCATGGCCCTGGCCAACATCCAGTCCCGCCTCCAGGCCCTGTTTGGCGAGCCCGCCGTGCTCAAGCACAGCCATCAGAACCAGACCTACACGGTGACCCTGCGGCTGCCGAGGCAAAGCGCTCCGGGCCAGAAGCCCGGCTTGCAGAAGGCCACCACGCCGAGAAACGGACGCAAGCCATGAGCCAGACACAAACGCCCCTCCGGCGCATCCTGATCGCGGACGACGAGCCCCTGGCCCGTGACCGCATCCGCCGCCTGGTGGAGGCCCTGCCGGCGTACCAGGTGTGCGGCGAGGCCGCCGACGGCAACGAAGCGCTTCGACAGGTAGCGGCGCTGGAACCGGACATCCTGTTACTGGACATTCGCATGCCCGGCATGGACGGCATGGAAACCGCCGACCGGCTGAGTCGGCTGGCCAACCCGCCGGCGGTCATTTTCTGCACCGCGTACGATCACTACGCCATTCAGGCGTTCGAGGTCCAGGCCACGGCCTATCTGCTCAAACCCGTGCGCAAAGAGGCCCTGGCCGACGCCCTGGCCCGGGCCGGCCGGGTGAACCGGATGCAGCTCCAGACCCTGAGCGGCCAGAGCGAGGCGCAGGGAGAGCAACTGGCGGTGCGCACGCACCGGGGCACCGAGCTGATCGACCTGGCTGATATTCTTTACTGTGAGGCGGACCAGAAGTACGTCACCCTGCACCACACCCGGGGCGAAACCGTCTGCGACTATACCCTCAAGGAGTTGGAGCACACGTACCCGCGCCAGTTGCTCCGGATCCACCGGCACACCCTGGTGGGTGTGCGCTTCATTCAGGCCCTGAAACGTGCCCCCGACGGTCACCACCGCGTGGTGTTACGGGACGATCTGGGTGCGCTTCCGGTCAGTCGACGCCACGCCAGCAACCTTCGCCAGTGGCTGCAGGAGCACCAGCCGGGCTGACCGGATCGCGGCTTTCATGACGGGACTTTTAGGCTGCCACGAGGTACCCTTGGCACAGCCCGGCCGGAACCGGCCAACACATCCGAACCGACAGTGAGTACCATGTCCAGACGCACCCTACGCATTGCAACCCGCAGCAGCGCCCTGGCCCTGTGGCAGGCGGAATTCATCAAAGCCGAACTGGAGCGACTCCACGACAACCTGACCGTGGAGCTGGTCAAGATCAAAACCCAGGGCGACAAGATTCTCGATGTGCCCCTGGCCAAAATCGGCGGCAAGGGCCTGTTCGTCAAAGAGCTGGAAGAAGCCATGCTCGATGGCCGGGCCGACCTGGCCGTGCACTCCATGAAGGACGTGCCCATGGAGTTCCCCGAGGGCCTCGGGCTGGTGGCGATCTGCGAACGGGAAGACCCGACCGATGCCTTTGTCAGTAATGACTACGAAAACGTGGACGCCCTGCCCCGGGGCGCCATTGTCGGCACCGCCAGCCTGCGCCGGGAGTCCCAGCTACGGGCTTACCGCCCGGACCTGCAGATCCGGGTACTGCGCGGCAACGTCAACACCCGGCTGGCCAAGCTGGATGCCGGCGACTATCACGCCATTGTACTGGCCAGCTCGGGCCTCAAGCGGCTGGGTTTCCACGATCGAATCCGTTACGGCCTGCCGGACACGGTCTCGCTGCCGGCCGTCGGCCAGGGCGCCCTCGGCATCGAATGCCGGCTCGACGACACCGGCCTGAGAGACATGCTGGCGCCCCTGAACCACACCGACACCGCTGACCGGGTCAAGGCCGAGCGGGCCCTGAATCGTCGCCTGGAGGGCGGCTGCCAGGTGCCCATCGCGGCCTATGCCCTGCTCGAAGACAACGATACCCTCTGGCTGCGGGGCCTGGTCGGCGCCGTTGACGGCACCCAGATCTTTCGCGTGGAAGGCCGGGCACCCCGGGGCGAGGGAGAACGCCTGGGCCGTGAACTGGCCGAGGACCTGCTGGCCCTCGGTGCCGATAAGGTACTGGCTGACATCTATGGCCATACCCCACGCTGAGTACCCCGACCTGCGCGGCCGTCGCATACTCATCTGCCGGCCGGAGCCCGAGGCCTCCCGGCTGGCGGAGCAATTTGGTGCTGCCGGTGCCGAGACCCGGGTTCTGCCTCTGATCGAGCGTCAGCCACTGCCGGAAACACCGGAGCGCCGCACGGTCATTCTGGGGCTGGACGAATTTGCCCACGTGATCGCGGTCAGCCCCTTCGCCGCACGCCTGCTGCTGGATGAAATCGATACCTGGTGGCCCCAGATTCCCATGGGCCTCCAGTGGTATGGCGTGGGCGCCGGAACCGCTGCGGTGCTGGCCAGCCACGGCCTTGCCACCCACCAACCGGACGCCGGCTGGACCAGCGAAGCGCTGTTGGCCCTGCCCACCCTCGCACGGTTAGAGGGTGAGCGGGTCCTGCTCGCAAAGGGCGAGAATGGCCGCGAACTGATCCGGGAAACCCTCGAGGCCCGCGGCGCCCGGGTAACCCCTCTGGCCCTTTATCGCCGGGACCGCCCCCGCTATGCAGCCGGAGAGATCCACGCGGCACTCGACACCTTTGCGCCGGAGGCCATCATCACACTCTCCGGAGAAACCTTGAACAATCTCATCGCACTGGGTGCGAATAGCAGCCATAATCTATACGATAGGTTATTGATTGTGCCTGCGGATCGCGTGGCGAAACAGGCCCGCGCCGCAGGCTTTACAACGCTGTGCATACCAGGAAGCCTTGCCGATAACGACATCGTGGCCGCCGTTGCCCTACAATTTGCCGGCCGGGACGGTGGCTCCGGAAAAGCCAAGTAAGGACGCCCGTGACTGAGACAACACATCAACTGCCCGCCCCCATACCCCAAAAG
>CBIHLH010000175.1:0-6665 GCA_966210405.1 uncultured Marinobacter sp. | reverse complement strand
ATGAACTGCAGCGCGTCCGCTACGCTTTCAATCAGGTCGTCCTGGCGGATTACGGTGGTCATAGGCGCCTCATCAACTGGCTGTCGTTATGGTGGGTCATCGGATTTTCAGGAGGCGAGAGTTTACCAGAAAATCCCGGCAACGAGAGACCCGATCAATGGCGAAGGCCTATTCGCCGACTTTATCGGAATGCCGCCCCACAACCGGGGCCCGCCCTCGACAAACGGTTAACCGCCAACTATTTTTCACAGAGGCCAAACGTCGAGCGCGCGGGGAGAATTCAAAGGGCCAGAATCACACTTTTGGCTGATCAACACTTGCCAGTCTGTCGCTATAGTCATAGAGACAGAAATTGGCTCAGAGCGCTGGCCACAATTTCAGACCACAGTTTAAGCAGAACAGGCCACTGACAACGAGCTTACCGGATCAGACCGGCCCCGTCAGCTGCCGAACATAACGACACAACAACAGGAAAAGGTTCCACCCATGTTCAAGAAAACTCTAATAAGTCTTGCCGTGGCGTCTTCCGTTGGACTTACCGGCTGCCTGAGCGGCGGTGACGAGGGGGCGAATGCCAATCCGCAGTACAGGATTGAAGACACAACAATCGATAACACATTGGTACGCCCGGTATTTAATCCAATTCTGACGGCTCCGGATTTTACAATACCGGCTAATTACGATTTGGTTCTCTTGTTGGGTGCTGGACAGAGCACTAATTACGACTTCACAGGCTTCACTTCTGGAGTCGACGCAGCTTCAAATACAATCAGCGATCTTGCGGGTTTCTCAACATCCGGACAATTAGATGTCCGTTTCAACGGCTCAATCGATCCATCGACAGTAGTTGAAAACCAAACAGTACATCTTGTGCCGTTAAAAATGCTTCCGGTCTCGGACAATACACCGGATATTGAGCTTACTGCGAATCCCTCTTACATTAACTCAGCAGATCCCTTTGATGTCACTAAGTTCGCTTCACAGGATATCCGCATCGAAGTAATTTCTCTCGATGGCGGAACAGACAACGCTATTCGAATCACGCCCTTGAACCCCCTCGAGAATCAGACAAAGTATCTCGTCATTGTGACTAACGGGGTAAAAGCTACTGATGGACGTTCAACCGCTCAGTCGATCGGGTATTCCCAAATGGCGGGAGACGGACCACTTGGAACGTCCGCACTCCAATCTGTGCGTGATCTAGTTCAGGGTGGTCAGGCTCTTGCTGAAGGTTGGCTCGGAGCAAATGGCATTAATCAGGATGTCACGCTCGCATACACAGTCACCACATCAAATACTCAAACAGTCCTGAACTCAATTACAGCTCCCGCGACTTACCTGACCAAACTCGGCCAGCAGGTTGTTCTGTATTCGGCCCTGCAGGTAGTTCGAGACAGTCTCCCTGAGACGGCCACAGCCTCAACTGTATTCGCAGCACTTGCTGATGCACTCAGTGACGAGCCCGAGAATACTGCACTGGCTCAAGCGGTAGGAGCGGCTGTCGGCCCCTATATAGCGAACCCAACACTTGGCCAACAGGTCGTAGGTTCAGTTGTATCCCAGCTTCCCTTCCCGAAGCCACGTACTGCAGCGTTTTACAGCGGCACAACCAAGTCAGCAGCAGAAATGCCAGCCATTGCTCTATCCGGCAATACCGCATTAATCACAGCCGCTAACGCGGTCAAAGTTACCGAAGGCGCCATTGAGTTACCATATTACCTCGAATTGCCTGGCAGTGATGGCGCAGGCCTGGTTGAGGGTATGTGGCGTGGCAGCGAAATGGTCGAGGCAGGATTGAATGCGACAATTGACAGCTTTAAGGGAACCTATCCTACGCTGTCAAACTTTGAATTCCCTCGCGATTCAGACGGCACCTTCAACGTGACGCAATACATGCCGTTTCCTGAAGAAAACGCCAAAACCGCTGTTCCAGTCACTGCTTTTTACCCCGCAACTGGATGCGCTATAACAGATGTTGTGGTATTCCAGCATGGCATCACAGTTGATCGGAGCGTCGCGACTATTCCTGCGGTCAATATTGCAGCGCAAACGTTGCCTGGGGCCTGCATTGCAACGATTGCGATGGATCAGCCCCTACATGGACTCGGGGGAAGCACGGTAGGCACCCTCCCCGGCTTGACACCTGGCCAAAGTTACATCGATGCTACTGATTTCCCGAATGCAGACTACATCGGTGAACGCCACTTCAATTTCACCGCCATTCCAGGGACGCTTACACCGCAAGAAGCCACTTCGATTACTGAGGTCAGCTCTGGCAGTCTGGCAATCAACTTGGCCAGCCTTCAAACTACCAGAGACACCTTACGCCAAGGCGTAGTTGACCTGCTGAACCTTGCATCAACCATCAAAAGTGGAGCGTTCGACATCGACGGGGACGCGACGGTGTACAACGCGGGAAGCCTGCAGGGCGCAAACTTCCACTTTGTAGGCCATTCGCTCGGAGGTATTACTGGCACTCCGTTTGTTGCGCTCGCAGAAGATGCTAATTTGAGAGGCTCATATGGTGCACTCGGATTCCCTGCCTTCTATCCTGACTTCAAGTCAATCTCTCTCATGAACACTGGCTCACAATTGAGTAAGCTTGGGGAGAATTCATCTGCGTTTTCGCCAATCATCCTCGGAGGACTCTCGGCAGCAACAAACGGAGCCGTCGTTCAGGGGACATCTGCCTTTGAGACATTCATGTACATATGGCAGTCAGCGCTTGACAGCACAGATCCGGTCAACTTCGGCACCCGTTTGGGCGCTAGCATAAGCACAGAAGGCACGACGAGTGTTCTGCTCTCTGAAGTTGTTGGCGACCTGACTGTCCCTAACGAAGCCAATGTATCACCGCTAGGCCAGGCGCAGTCTGCACCGCTGGCCGGTACTGAGCCTCTCATGGCTTTAATCAACCTCGGTGCGGGTGTTACTCCACTGACTTCAGGTGACTTAATTACTGCAAGCAACCCTGTCCCAGTAGCGCCGGTAGCAAATGCTTCTTCCTTCTTCTTCGGAGCGCAGCCTTGCTCGACGGCGAATCATGGAACTTTCGTCGCACCAGCAACACCAGCGGATGAGTTGGATCGAGTATGTCCGAATGGATCCAACACTGGAGATGCGTTCATTGAAATGATCGGTGAGGTGATTGGAAATATTACTACTCAGGCGGTCCCAGTGAACAATTCCTCTGTACTGGGTGACAGCCCAACTGTGGAATCTGCTCTGGACCAAGATCAGTAATAGAAAAAGCCAAATGCAAAATCCCGTTTCCAAAGGCGGGATTTTGCGTTTTAATCATCGTTGATCGGAATTACCATAAAACCACCCTTTACGACTCTGATGCGGAAAACTTAATCGGCAGTGCTGTCTGATGTTGCATTTGCCCATCTCCTCTAGACACATCAACAACCATCCCCCTCGCCCGCAACTGCGGATGCTCAGCCGCCTCTTCAATCGTCAGTACCGGCTCCACACAGGCATCCACATCGGCAAAGAGTGCCTGCCACTGCGCCAGAGTTCCGGCCGCGATCTTTTCCTGGATAGCCGCTTTGAGGGCTTGCTGGTGTTCGGGGTTCTGGCTCATGGCAAAGCTTTTCATCTCGCCGATGCCGAGGGTGTCGCAGAGGCGTGCGGAGAACTGTGGTTCCAGGCTGCCCACCGAGAGCCAGCGGTTGTCTTTGGTCTGGTAATAGTCGTAAAACGTACCACCGTTGAGCATGCCACCTTCTGGCTTCTGGGGTTGCCCACCAGCCAGGGCGGCGGCACCCGCCATGGCGTTCAGGGCAAAGGCGGCATCGGTCATGCTGATGTCGATGAACTGGCCTTCCCCGGTTTGCTGGCGCTGGATAACCGCCGCGAGGATACCCATCACCGCATGATGTGAGCCACCGGCCACATCGGCAACCTGGATGCCCATGGGCGGGGGGCCACTGTCGGCCCGGCCGCAGTGGCTGGCAACGCCGGCGATCGCCAGATAGTTGATATCGTGCCCGGCCCGGTCCCGGTAGGGTCCGGTCTGGCCGTAGCCGGTGATGGCGCAATAGATCAGGCGGGGGTTCACGGCCTTGAGCGTGTCATAGCCGATGCCAAGGCGGTCCATCACTCCGGGGCGAAACTGTTCCACCACGATGTCGTAGTCCCGGACCAACTCTTTCACTTTTTCAACGCTGCCGGCCTGCTTGAGGTTGAGCGGAAGGGTCTGCTTGCCCCGGGTCAGGAAGGAGAAGGCCGTGCTGAACGGGCCATCGTGGGGCGGCATTACTTTGGTCAGATCCACTCTGTCCGGCGCTTCCACACGCAATACATCGGCGCCCATATCCGCCAACATCATCGTGGCGTAGGGGCCAGGCAGCAAGGTGCTGAAATCCAGAATTTTCAGGGTCGCTAAAGGGCCTGCCATGGAAATACTCCTTGTTGAGTGCGCACGGCACGGTAGTTGGCTATGTGATTCTACTATGCTGCCCGGTTTTGCCACCGAGGCCAACGACCATGCACATCATTCCCATTGGCCGATTCTTCCAGCGTTGGGCCAGTTCGGCGGTTGCATTGTTCCACGGGGGTTTTATGATGGGTCTCGTTTTCCTGGAATGGCGAGTAAGATGTCCAACCTGACGGTATCACGGCATTTTGTGCAGGCGGCATTATCCGGCGCCGAGAACCTTGGCTTTGATACCCGGGAAATGCTCAGGGAGGCGGGCATTTCCCCGGATCTTCTGCGCATTGAAATGGCGCGGGTCAGCAGCAACCAGTTCAGCCGCCTGATGCAGGTGTTGTGGACCCGTATGGGCGATGAGTTCATGGGCATGGGCCCCAGGCGTGCCCGCGCTGGCACCTTCGCGACCATGTGTGCCCTGGTGATGGATTGCCCGACCCTGGAGGCGGTGTATCGCCAGGCGTTTCAGTTCTCGCGCCTGTTTGAGCCGATGGTGGCCATGGAGCTGGAAGTGGGTGAGGAGCACGCCCGGTTGATTGCCAGGATTGAGGGCGACCTTCACGATCCCTGTTACTTCCTGCGCGAGAGTATTCTGGTTATCTGGCACCGTCTGGGCAGTTGGCTGATTGGTCAGCCCGTTGAGCTGACACGCGCCGAATTCAATTATCCTCGCCCTGCCCATGGTGATGAGTACCGCCACATTTTCCATTGCCCGCTGGCCTTCGAGTGTGATCAGATCGCGCTGACGTTCGACAAGCGGTTTCTCGCCGCCCCGGTTATCCGCGATAAACCGGAAATGCGTCAGTTTCTGAAAACCTCCCCGGCAGACCTGCTGTCACGGCCGGATGAAAGCAACACCTTCACCGGGCGGATCCGCACGCTGATCGGGCGGGATTTCTCCCGGGCCATGCCGGATTTCGAATGGATAGCGGCGGAACTTCATACCAGCCCGCAAACCCTTCGCCGGCGGCTCAAGCAGGAAAACACGTCGTTCCAGGAGATCAAGGATCTGCTGCGGCGGGATATGGCGATTTACTATCTCAGCCGGCAGGAACTGCCGATCAACGACATCGCCAGCAAGGTGGGCTTCACGGAGCCCTCAACCTTCCACCGGGCGTTCAAGAAATGGACGGGCGTAACGCCCGGTGCCTACCGGGAAGGTGAGCGGGGCAAGCAGTCGGGCTAGGTCGCCTCAGGATCCGTTCGGCGCCTGAAGATTGCGAATCAGTCGCCCGAGGGTCTGGGCAATATCCTGCGCCTGGTCGCGATTGTAAGACAGCTGGAACAGCCGCGAGCCGTCCCTCGGATCATATACCCAGCAGCTCGATGCCGCCGATTCACACCCCCACTCCACCAGGGGATTAATACCGAACACCGGCATCTGGCTGGTCTTGCGCACCACCCGCCCATCAGACGAGCGGCGGATTTCCTGAACACTGATCGAACTCTCGGCGGTGTCGACCCGGTATTCCACATCCGCTGGCCGATTCAGCTGGACCACAGCCCGGTCTTCCCGCCAGCCCGCCACGTCGAGCAGGCTGTTGAGGTGGATCGTCAGAGCCTCGCGATCTGTGTCCGTCAGGTAGAGCTGGCGCAGAGAGGCCATGCTCTGGTCTCCGGCGGGCTCAATCACGGCGATCTTGGCGGTTTCGCCATTCGGCGTTTTCGGCGCGGCCGCCTTGGCCGCCCGGGCCTTTTCAACATCGGTAATCAGGCCCAGCGCTTCCTGATAGTGCGCGCCCTCGGCTCCGGCCTGTTTGACATAAGCCTCGAGTGCCGCCTGGGCCTCGTTCAGTTGGGCCGCCTGGAACATCACCCGACCGCGATAGAAGAAATAGTCGGCGGGCTTTTTACCTTCAATCGCCTGCAAGCGGTTCAGGTACTCGCCCGCCTCACCCCAACGCTCGGTGGCCACCGCCTCTTCCGTGGCCAGCATCAGGCGTTTGGTCTCATGTTCCGGGGCCAGCGCGGACGCAGGCCCGGCTACCAGCATCGAGGCGAGAATGAAGCCCCGGGCCAGTTTACGGCCGGATTCGAACGATACTGCCATGACATTCACTCCTGCGGGTTGTCCGCACTCATCGTCTGTTCTTCGGTGTCAGGCGCGTCATCGTCGCGCTCCTGACCGGCTTCATCACCGGCATCGACTTCCGCCTGGTCCATGATGCCTTTGGGCAATTCTTTTTTCACCCGTACGCCGAGCTCCACGAACCGGTTGGCCTGGGATACC
>CBIHLH010000174.1:0-6743 GCA_966210405.1 uncultured Marinobacter sp. | reverse complement strand
TCAACGTCCAGATCCTCCATCGTATGAGTCACTTCCTGACTCTCGTATTCCCCTGCGCCTCGCTGCCATACGTCAACCGTAAAGGTCAGCGAAAGGCTTCTTACCCGGTAACGGGTTTCAACTCGCTCATAGTCCGATTGCGGCGTAAAGTCAGATAGCTGGGACTTGCCGATCATGAAGTTGATTGACTGGTTCTGCTCGTCGAACATTGGGGTCAGACCCCAATGCATTTGAACGGACGAAATGTCACGGGGTCTGACCCCAGTGAGTTCTACGCCATCGTCGCCTCGTTCAGATTCGGCACGCTGTATTGCATCTGGTCCTCCAGCGTGTGCCATGGGAAATTCCGGATTTTGTCCATGTGGGCGGGGTAGCCCTCTTTTTCCCACCATTCCAGGTCCAGCGTGGCCCAGTAGTCGGCGGGGCGTTGGCGTTTGCCCGCTGCGTCGTACTCGGCGGTGGTGGGATCCAGGTGGCGGTAGGGTTCGAGGGCCGGGATATCCGGCAGTGGCTGGCTGACATCCATGTAGCGCTGGAGTTCATCCCAGTGAGCGTAGAGTTCCACTTTCTGCGTGCTGTGCACCTCGGCAACCGCCGTCTGCCAGCCGCTGTAGCGGTGGCGAAGCTGTAGCTTATAGCTGACCGGCCCTTTGGGTTGGACGTGGTAAGAAATGTAAGGGTCGAACTCGATAAACGGCGCCTCGAAGGTTTCTTCACGCCAGGTGCGGAATTTGACCATGCCGGTGGGGCGGAAGAAGCCGCAGCCCAGGTCTTTAACGATGAAGTCGGGGTTGCGCTCGAGGAACCAGGTGAAGGGGTAGCGGAAGAATAGGTGGAGGCACACAACGGCAAAGATCGGAAAAGTGCCATGCACCAATCCGCTGACAATGTCAGTTTTTAATACAACAATTAAAAACGTAGCAAACGTACAGAAAAGCCAAAACTTAAATAAAAATACGTCGGCGAAGCCACCAGCCAACATTAATAAAAGCTGCCAACGAGTTTTTATAAAATCGGTCGGTTTTTTTTGATGAGTCCATGCGGGCCCGGCCAAATTTTTCCTGCCGAGTCCAGATGCACGTTGTTGATAGGTTTCAGCTGAGTTCGGACTCACATGGATATTTAAACCAGCAAAATTCGCCCAACCCAAACGTTCAACCAGGTCGCCACCTTCCAAGGCCTTTGCAAATCCTCCCGGATTTTCCAAAGGTTTTTGCCTTGGAATCAAGTCAGAGCGAAAAGCTGTCTCATAATACTCACTCATCGAGTCTGATTGATTATCGCTGCCACTCAACGTCCAGATCCTCCATCGTATGAGTCACTTCCTGACTCTGGTATTCCTGCGCATCTCGGTGCCATACGTCAACCGTAAAGGTCAACGAAAGGCTTTTTACCCGGTAACTGGTTTCAACGCGCTCATAGTCCGATTGCGGCACAAAGTCTGATAACTGCGACTTGCCGATCATGAAGTTGATTGACTGACGCTGCTCGTCGAAGTCGTTTTCAATGCCTTGACGGATGGTGCCCGATTTTCTGGCAATGGTTCGAACATTGGGGTCAGACCCCAATGCATTAAGTCAGTAGTAATTAATCTTCCCGAAAATGGCTTCGATTTCCTTCGGCCACTTGTATTTAAAGGGAGTAAACTTCCACCAATACATGGTTGGCATAAAGAGGATTAATAATAAAGTGTCGACGATACGTGCCGCCATTGACTTAGAGGGTATGTCTTTACGATATGAGTCATAATTAGCCATAACAAGGTTGTCAGCGTCTTCTTCAACGACCCCTTCGTTGTAGTACCTGACAATAAAATTCCATTTCCGATACATATCCTCTTCCTTGAACCCGGAAGAGATCTTCTTGCGTTGTAGGGGCATCTTGGGGGGCTTCCCGCAAAAGTAATGCTTTTCCCGCATGAACAACTGGGCGTAGTACTGCCGTTCCCACACAACACCGGAGCCCAAATATTGCCAGTTGTAGGAAAAAGTTACTTCCAGCTCGTCCCAAGGGATCCGGTAAAAGGTGCCCCGGTGCCCTGCGTAGACAACCCCCCCCTTCCGGTCGATCCGGACCGGCAGTGTGAGGGGGAAGAAGATCTCGAACAGGTAGATGGCTACCCAAACGGGCCCGAAAGCGACCAATACCGCCAGCAATGCCTTCGAATAGAACAGGCTAACAATCCAGCCCAACGCCAGCACTACTGCCATGAACAGATTTATGACAGACAATTGGAACCGCCTAAAGATCAAGAAGGCCGAACGAATGTCCATGAACCTTTCGCTGAAGTAGGCGACACCATACTCCATGTCCTCCGAGGAATCGGACACATCCACCACTTTCCGGGCCGGTGGGCTGGCAAGCCGAGCACCATGAGTGCGGTACAGCTTTTTTTCCAGCTCTTGTTCCAGGTCCGTTTCCGGGAAATCACACTTCAAAGGCGAGTCTTTCATCGACACCCAATTCCTCTACATCGTTTCCATTCAGGATAATACGGAGTCCGTTTTCACCCGTGACTTTGCGGCCGTCCTTCTCGTACTTAATCAGCATCTCAAGCTGGTCACACTTGTTGTGGTTATAGTGGTCAAACCGATATAGAACACCCTCAGCGGAGGCGTCTAAATGCTTCATCCTGTAAAACAAGTCTGTGATATCTCTCGGTTCATCTTTCGCAAACCAGCTCGTGTCCACCTCGAACAGCTTGATGGAACACGTGCAGGTTCCTTCACTATAACCCGGCAAATACACCACAAAGGAGGTCATTTCCGACATGACCTGATGCTCACCCCGGTTTATATCCCAATGCCGACCGATGTGCTCGGTCACCCGCACAATCGGAGAAAACAGCATGTAATAAAACGCATCCAGTTCCGCTTCAAAATAACGCCTGACATCGACGCCCTCATCCTGAGAAATAACGGTTCGGCTTTCCTCCAGCAGTTCCGCGCTCGATGGCCTGGACTGTTCATCCCAGTAACGCAACGTAGGCGCATTGCCCCAGAAGGACAGTGACAGGAAATCCTCGATCCGGGACCAGGCGATGTATAGCTGGACCATGCTGACGACAAACGACACCGCAATCAAAACCGCACCCACCACGAGCACAACAGCCACACCTGCCCCGGTAACCGCACCCACCACTGCCAGAGAAGCCAAATAAGTGATACCGATGCTCAGCCCAATCTGAACCCCGGACAGGGCCACCATCGTGGAATGGCCCGTGTTCAAAGCCCTGTAGCCCCTCTGACCTTCCAAACCTATTGTGAGCAAAACACCTACATAGGGAAGGTACTTAACAGCCGCTCTCGCGATGAATTTTGTACCTTTAGACACTACTCGAACAGCTTTTGCTCCGCTAAGAGCCACCGACACCCTGGCCCTAGCTACTGACAGGTTCGCCTCCAGGGCCCTGGCGTGTTCCTCCCTGACCAGCAGCCCGCTGAGGTTGACCACGCCTTCGCCGATACTCCACAGGCCAGATGCAAAGTATCCCCACCGGTCGATGACGGATCGATCGCCCAGCATCACATCCTGTTGGGTTTTTTCCAGCCCGGAAAACAGGCTTGCCACGTTAATCGCGTGAAAAAAGGTGACGGCCCCAATGAACTTGCCCCGGTGCTGCTTGATGCTTTCAACCACCGGATCCAGCCGTGTATGAAGCCAGCCGAAGGGATTGTCCTTGAAGTCCGGGGTCAGGTGGAATACGTCAATCAGGGTTCTGTTCAGGTAGCTCCGGACCCTTGCATCCGCCATGCCGGCGGCCAGGGGCGTCATTGTTAGTTCAGACAGGTTATGGCCAGCGGCTTCCAGTGATTTGCGGTGGACCGCCGTGAGCAGGTCCGTCGCGGTATTCAGGGTTATTCCCTGCCGGTGAACATCTATGGCATAGCGTTTCTGGACGGCCTTGATCCACTTTTTCCACTGCGGCCAGGTTTGAGAGTCTTTCGCCCAAGTCCCCATCTTTGCGGCGGGAGCGGCAAACTCCAACATCAGCGTTTCCGTAGCCGTGCTAACGTGCACATACGCCGGCATATCGAATATGCTGTCTACAATCTTCAGGCTGCCATAGTCAAAGCCGGGGAGGTCTTTCAGTTTCTGGGCAATGCCGTTAGTGGCGGATGCCAGGAACAGTGTGGTTTTTATCATGTTCCCGACTGTACCGGCTTCGCCTTCATCCGCAGCCAGCCACGTTTCGGCGTCTTCCTTGCCCTTTTCCGCACTGACATAGCCGTCCAGTATATCGGCCAGTTCCTGCTCGACCGCCTCAAACCCCTCCGCGCAGTAACAGTCGTTGAACTCCAGTTTCCTGGCTAACTGGTCGGAGTCAATCCAGCGCTTCCAATCATCGAATATCAATGCGCGGGCCTGGTCATACTCTTCCAGCTGCTTGTGGTAGCTTTCAACGAAGGCGTCTTTTTCCCTTGAACGAATTCGTTCTTTCAGCTCCTCGGCGACTTCCTGCTGGTCTTCATCCGACTCTTTCTTGCTGGCCTCACGAGCGATAAGTGCGTCCACCATCTGGGAGGTGGTGTAGGCGTATGAATTCTCCTCCGCATAATTCATGATCAGATTTACATGAAGGGCATGCAGTTGGCCCAGCTCGGAGGTGATGCCAATTTCATCCTCAAGAGCTACGCAGTACGAAAATTCAGTTTCTTTTTTACACTGCCCCTGCAAATCCGGCTCACTGATTCCCTGTGCAAAATCCGTGAGACTCCACTCGAAATCCATTGGCTCTGGTCGAAAGTCCTCAACCACGCCATTTATGGTTTCGGTTTCGCTGATATTAACGTCTTCACGCCTTTCTGGTAGCCCTCTCAAGTCGAACGAGTGCATATGCTCTTCACGGGCTTGCGTATCGGTTCGTACCAGTTCCTGCAGCCGCGCAGTCCATCGATGCTGCACGAATTTCAGAAGCACCTTCCCTTCCGCCGGGTGATGTATGGCGGGTAAAGCACTTTGCGCATCAGCACCTGGAAGAAGTACCGAGTTCACACCAGGTTGTACTTCGGTTATCAGGCCTTGCTCATTGACTCGGTATTCATGCAGCGTCCCAAAGACTTCGGAAAACATATACACCCAACCGGTAGTCAGTTTACGAACACAATAATGGGTGTTTTCAAGTGCGACGGAGGGTGGGCGAAAGTTGGCTGGCAGAGCAACCTCCTCCTGACTGATCGCCCAGCGAACCGGATACAACGCAACGGTTTTGAGCTGGAGCGGACACACCTGTGCGGCTGAATCGACGTCATCAGCACCCTGTAAAAACGCTGAGCTGTTGGCGCTACCCATGGACCAGTCCCTCCGTTGACTTTTTCTCAGCGAATTCTGCAATTCGCGCTATGGCTTTTCCCGGTGTGGTGGAATTCTCTTCCCACAAATTCAGCACATCGCTATCTTCAAACGCATTATGCCCAAGCCAGCCGATAATATTGATATACAGGGCAATATCGCGGGTGCTGTACAGCCCTCGTGTTTTTGCGGCATCCATCAATGCAGAAACCGCCTTCCAATCCTGCCCGTTTGCGTCAGATTGCTGAAGCAAATGAGGAAAATAGCTGACAGTGTGAAGCTCGAGTTTCCTGAGGGCTGTTCGTTCCGCCGCTCTTTCCATGGCAGCCTGATGTTCCTCCCGAATATTGAACACCTCGTTCTGCCGCTCACTTGATGGCTGGTCGTTGTAAAAACATTCCCACTCACCGGTACGACGATCCTGAATGGCCACTGCACGGCAAGGCCCCATCAGGCGCCTCGTATCTTCACCAGACCTATCCTGTTTCAACAGATGCCGCGCGATTTCGGGATCATAGAACCGAAAAACCACGCCATCACCCGTAGCCAGTTGAGCCGTCAGTAATCCGCGCAGGTACTCCAAAACCTCATCAAACTGACAATCGGCCTGTAAGATGATAGCGACGCCCAGAGGCTTCCACTCATCAAAACACCTCTGCACCAGTGCGCTAGTTAAACGTGTTTCCACCAGCCAGGGTGATACTTCCGACAAATCGGCGAGTTCAGTTTTTCGGTAAAGCACATCGCAACGAGGGCTCAATTCTTCACGGTAAATAGCCTGAGATACATCGTTTACCTTTGCGCCATCGATGAGGAGGAAGGTGTTTCCTGAGTCTGGAAGGCCCACCAGATTAACCATCAGATCGCCCCTTGTGATTCTGGTGAGCAGACCTGACAAATTCCCTTACCCTGGTTCGCGGCATTTCTGATAGCGCGTATCTGGTCTGCCGTGGCCATGGGGCGCTGAGGTGACTCCGGCAACTTTTCAGGAGCTGCCTTAATAACCCCGGCTTTCTCCACCAACCCCGGCATCTCCGGCACCTGCACCTTCTGTCCACTGCCCTTGCCCGGCGATCCACCGGCGTTCATTTTGATGGCCGCGCCACCCATGGCGACGCCACTGGGATCGATTTTCACAAAGCTGCCGCCGGCCTTGAGGGTGATTTCGGCACCCGCTTCGATGACGACTTTCTGGCCGGCTTTGATGTGCAGTTCGGTGCCGGAGTCGCTGAGCCAGGCGGTGCCGGCCTTCAGGTGTAGGGTGCCCGACACCGTGAAGCTGTGGTCTTTGCCGGTTTTATCACGCTTCTCGCCGTCCACCGTGTGGTGGCTGTCGCCTTTGGTGTGGCTGAAAGCGTGGTTCTCCACCGTTCGGTGACTGTCGTTTTTAATCACTTCGGTGCGGTTGTGTTCAGTGAGCAGGTCCAGGTCCTTCTGGGCGTGAACGTAGA
>CBIHLH010000173.1:0-6784 GCA_966210405.1 uncultured Marinobacter sp. | reverse complement strand
GCTCGTCGGTATCCACCACCAGCGGATCCTGTTTGCGGCGGAGGATGGTCACCGGGGTGATTTCTTTGGCCAGCCGTCCTTCTTTCTGGGCAGCAGCCGTGCGCTGCTGGCTGCGCAGGGCGAAGGCATCCTGGTCTTCCCGGGAAATGCCGAAGTCGGCTGCGACGTTCTCGGCCGTTTCCGGCATGGAGTCGATGCCGTACTGCTTTTTCAGTAGCGGGTTTACAAAGCGCCAGCCGATGGTGGTGTCGAAAATCTCCGCCTTGCGGCTGAACGCGGACTCGGCCTTGCCCATCACGAACGGGGCCCGTGACATGGACTCGACGCCGCCGGCAATCATCAACTGGGTCTCGCCAGTCCGGATTGCCCGGGCAGCACTGCCGACCGCGTCCATGCCGGAACCGCACAGGCGGTTGATGGTGCTGCCTGGTACGTCCACCGGCAGGCCGGCCAGCAGCAGCGACATGCGGGCCACGTCGCGGTTGTCTTCACCTGCCTGGTTAGCGCAGCCATAAAGCACGTCGTCGATTTTCGACCAGTCCAGATCCGGGTGACGTTCGGTCAGCGCCTTGATGGGGATGGCGCCCAGGTCATCTGCGCGAACAGCGGACAGGGCACCGCCGTACCGACCGATGGGGGTGCGGATGGCATCGACGATGTAGGCGTTTTTAAGGGAAGTGTCGGTGCTCATGCAGTTTCCTCCGAATGGCGTACGGTGCCACGAACCTCGTAGGAGCGGCCCCGGAACAGGGCAACCTTGCGGCCGTCCTGGTTGGTTAATGTGATGTCGTAAACGCCGGTGCGGCCGCCCCGGGCCTGCTCCTCGGCGGTGGCGGTCAGCCGATCGCCTTCCTTGGCGCCGTACATGTAATCAATGCTGCAACCAGAGGCCACGGTGGCCCGATCGTAGCTGTTACAGGCAAAGGCAAACGCGGAATCGGCCAGGGTGAACAGGTAGCCGCCGTGGCAGGAGCCGTGGCCCTGGATCATGTCGCCGGTGACGGTCATGGTCAGTATGGCCTTACCGGGTGCAACGGACTCAATGCTCATGCCCAGGTTCTGGCTGGCCCGGTCCCGGGCGAACATGGCTTTTGCGCACGCCTCGGCGAGTGTTTGTGGGTCCATCTCGCTCATGAATAAAACCCCTTCTGTGCAAATGCGTTCTTTCGGAGCAGCAGGGCAGGGCGATAGCGATCCTCTGCGTAGCTGTTCTGAAAGTAGGAATTGAACACCGAGTTGGTCACGGCGTAGTTGATGTCGTGGTCGATCAGATCGGCCAGCTCAAAGGCGCCCATGGGGAACTGGCCAGCTTCGCGGACGATGGCATCCAGCGTTGCCGCATCGGTGGCCTGTTCCTGCAGCAGACGCAGGCTTTCTGCGTAAAACGGGCGGGCGACCCGGTTCACGATAAAGCCCGGCGTTGAGGTGGCGTAGACCGGTTTCTTACCCCAGGCCGTTGCCTTGGCGTGCACGGTGTCGGCCACGGCCACGGCTTTGCTGATGGCCAGGCCCATCACCACTTCCACCAGTGCCATCAGGGGCGCCGGATTGAAAAAGTGCATTGCCACCCGGCGCTCGGGCTTTTTCATGCCGGCGCCGAGGGCGGCAACTCTGATTTTGGGGTCCAGTGCCGGCATGGCTTATTTCCCCTTGAAGTTCGGCGTGCGCTTTTCCAGGAAGGCGGCAACGCCTTCGCGGTAGTCCTCGGTCTGTCCGGCCATGCGCTGAAGGTCCCGTTCCAGGTTGATCTGTTCTTCAAAGGTATTGCCGGCACTGGCGTGCAGCGCGCGCTTGATCAGGGCAAGGCCCTTGGTGGGTTGGGTGGCGAAATGGCGGGCCAGTTTCATGGTTTCTTCCATCAACTGCTCGTTGTCCACGCAGCGCCAGATCATGCCCCAGTTTTCGGCCTGCTCGGCGCTGATCTTGTCGCCCAACAAGGCCATGCCTTTGGCCCGGGCCATGCCGGCCACACGGGGCAGGGTCCAGGTGCCGCCGGAGTCGGGCACCAGGCCCAGCTTGCAGAAGGCCTGAACAAAATTGGCGGAGCGGGCCGCCAGGGTGATGTCGCAGGCCAGGGCGATATTGGCGCCAGCGCCGGCGGCGACACCGTTCACGGCACAGAGGACCGGCATGGGCAGGTCCCGCAGGCTGCGCATCAGCGGGTTGTAGTAGTTCTCCAGGGAGGCGCCCAGATCCGGCATGGTCTGATCCGGGGATACGCTGCGGTCGGAAAGATCCTGCCCGGCGCAAAAGCCCCGGCCTGCGCCGGTCATCACCAGTACCCGGACAGACTCATCCGTGCGCACGGTGCTGATGGCATCGCGCATGCGTTCGTGCATTTCGACATTGAAACTGTTCAGGTTGTCCGGACGGTTCAGGGTGAGCAGAGCCACGCCCTGATTGATTTCAAGAAGAATGCTCGGCTGAGTCATGGCGGTAGAGTCCTGTTGTTTGTGTTGAGGGATAGCTTGGATGGCGTCTTGGACCGGTACGGCGCTATCGATTGTGGAAAATGAGTATATCTTAGAATTGATACTCGTCAATGATTGTGAGTGACCAGTTTTGTATCGCTTTTGCGTGAGTCGGTGGCGTTTATTTTTAAGTCATTGAAATAATTGTAAAAATTACTTTTACGTCTGAAATGATTCTGATTTTCACGGACGTTTTGTGGGTTATTTCTGATTTACGGGCATGATAAAACGGTCTGAATAGGATAATGTGATACAAAAAATGGATAAAAATCAATTTTCGGGTCCCATGTTTTGACCGTTCTCAGGTCCGGGTCCGTTTGCCCAGGAGCGCGTTATGCCCAGTTACAGTATAGAAGGCGTTATTCCCGTTGTTCACCCGTCCGCTTATGTTCATCCGACGGCCGTGCTGATCGGTGATGTCTGGATTGGCCCCGATTGTTACGTGGGGCCGGCGGCGTCACTGCGGGGTGATTTCGGCCGGGTAGTGTTAAAGGAAGGTTCGAATATTCAGGATAACTGCGTGATGCATGCCTTTCCCGGCATGGATACGGTGATTGAGAAAAACGGCCATGTGGGGCACGGCGCAATCCTTCACGGCTGCATTGTCGGCGAAGATGCGATGATTGGCATGAACGCCGTGGTCATGGACGAAGCGGTGATCGCCCCGCGCTCCATCGTCGGCGCCGGCGCCCTGGTGAAAGCCGGCTTTCAGTGCGAGCCGGCGTCGCTGATTGTGGGTACGCCGGCAAAAGTGTTGCGCACCCTGAGTGAACGTGAGATCGCGTGGAAGGCGAAAGGAACGGAGGAGTATCAGAGGCTGACCCGTCGCTCCCTGGCGAGCCTGGAGGAGTGTCAGCCGCTGGCTGAGGCGGAGTCTGACCGGCCCCGGGTCGATGCGGGCAGTTACCAGCCCAAGCATCAGTCCTGAGCGGCCTGCCTCAGGCCGCTGCCTCTGACTTCAGGGCGTCGTTGATCATGCGGGCGAAATCGTCCGGTGAGTCCTCCTGCAGGAAGTGGCCGCCGCGCAGGGTGATGTGGGGCTGGCCATGGGCGCCGGGGATGCGGCGCTGCATGTACCGGTCACCGCCACGGGTAATCGGGTCGCCACTGCTGAAGCAGGTGATAAACGGCTTGTTCCAGGCTTCCAGTACTTTCCAGGCTGCCCTGTTGGCGGCGCTCGCCGGATCGGAAGGGGACACCGGAACCAGTTTGGGAAATGCCCGGGCGCCTGCCTTGAAGTCCGCGGTCGGGAACGGTGCCTCATAGGCCGCGAGTTCACGCCGGCTCAGGGTACGCTCGGTGCCCAGTTGTACGATGCGCCCGATGGGAAACCAGGGGCTGTGAGTAGCAAAGGCCTTCCACAGCGTGAAAACCGTCGGTACCGGTGTGTCGCCGGTTGGCAGCATGCCATTGCCCACGATGATACGCCGGAAGCGCCGGGGGTGTTCCGCCGCCAGCCGTAATCCCAGCAGTGAACCCCAGTTCTGGCACACCAGGGTAATGTCCCGCAGATCCAGTGCTTCCAGCCAGGAGGTCAACCAGGCCATGTGGCGCTCGTAGCTGTAGTCGTCTACCGACGCCGGTTTGTCGGATTTGCCGAAACCGATCAGGTCCGGCGCCAGAACCCGGTGGCCGGCGGCTGCAACCAACGGAATCATGTGACGGTACAGATAGGACCACGACGGTTCGCCGTGCAGCATCAACACCGGCGACGCGCCCTCGGGCCCCTCATCGACGTAGTGCATCCGGAGACCGGCGGCCACATCAAGGTACTGAGGAGCAAAGGGGTAGTCCGGAAGGCCTGCGAAGCGGGCTTCATCGGTTCTCAGAATACGCATGCCATCGACTGTCCTGACTGATTGGTAGCGTGATTGCCGGGAGGTTCGGGTCTGGAAGCCGCCTTCGACAATCGTCGATCATCAGGATAAATCAGATGGAAACTTTGTGTGTTTGAGTTGCGTAACAGTGCGTTGCCGGATTGAATCAGGATGCCAGGCTGAGCAGGCGCTCCGGGTCTTCAATCCGCGACAGGGCCTCGTCGCAGCAGTTGACGGCGCCGCAGTCGTCGGCGGAACACAGGCCAATGGTTTTGCATTGGATGGCCTGCTGGTTGTCTCTCTCATTCCGGAAGATCCGGGCGCGGGACAGGATTGAGCGACAGTGGCCGCACTGCAGGGTCGGGACCGCGCTGCCTTCGGCAAGAATGGCCTGATAAGGTGGTTGTTCAGTCATAGATATCCTCCTGATAGTCCAACATAGGGTCACAAGGTGACAATTCAAAGACAGGGCTGACATGCTGTTCGTGTCAGCTGTCCGGATCAACCAGTGGCCGTCGGTTGGAGCGTTTGTCGTCCCAGTTCAGTTCCTTCGGGTCGTACCACCCGAGGGCATCAAGCACTTTTTCCCGGGTCATTGGGGAAAGCGTTGGCCAGAGCTCCTGAAAATCGTCCAGGCCCTGATCCCGTTGCCGCTGCTGCTTGCTCTGGAGCCGGCTGATGATGCGTGGCAGTTGCAGCGCCTCACCCAACTGCCCAGGTACCAACACCTCCTGCCCCATAACCTTGCGGCGATGGGTTCTTGCGGCCAGCACCCGGCGCAGTTCGGTCGCTGCGTCCAGCGCCGTTTCGATACTAAAGCTTTCCAGTTCCAACAACATGACCTGTTTTCTGGCTGATCGTTAACCGATCACTATAACTCGAAGAGGGCTACAGTGACCACGGACCGTGGTAGGCTAAGCCCTGTCACTTATTCCGGGGGTTGTTAAGGATTATGTACGCGAAACTTGAAACACGGACTTTTCTTGCTTTGCTGGTCGGGGTGTCTCTGGCCTTCGTGTTCCTGTTGAAGCCGTTCTTTGGCCCAATCTTCTGGGCCGTGGCCATTGCCCTGATTTTCCATCCGGTGCAGCAACTTCTGGTGCGCCGGCTGGGTGAGCGGCCGAACCTGAATGCGTTGATTACCCTGATCTTTTGCCTGATTATCGTGGTCATCCCGGTTCTGATTCTGGTGACATCCCTCGTTGCCGAGGGTGTGTCCCTGTACCAGCAGATACAGAATGGGGACATTCGCCCGGGGGAGTATATTGACCAGGTAAACCAGTCATTCCCGGCCATTCAGGCCTTCCTGGCGCAATTCGATATCAGTTTTGCCGAGTTGCGGGACCGGGCTGTCAGTGTGTTTGTGGGCGGCAGTCAGTTTCTCGCCAAACAGGCCCTCGGATTCGGCCAGAACACGTTTCAGTTTTTCCTCGGCCTTGCCTTGATGGTGTACCTGGCGTTTTCCTGCTGAGGGATGGCTCGAAGCTGATTGAGTTGCTGATCCGGGCGCTGCCGCTGGGGGATGAGCGGGAACGGTTGCTGTTCGCCAAATTCGCCGAGGTTACCCGGGCAACGGTGAAAGGTAACCTGCTGATCGCGATCATTCAGGGGGCCCTGGGTGGGCTGATATTCTGGATACTGGGCATTACCGGCGCGTTGCTATGGGGCGTGGTGATGGCGGTGGTGTCCCTGATTCCGGCGGTGGGCGCGGCGCTGGTCTGGGTGCCGACGGCCATTTATCTGGCCGCCGTTGGCGAGGTGGCGTCGGCGCTGATTCTGACCACGTTCGGGGTGGTGGTGATCGGCCTGGCCGATAACCTGCTTCGGCCCTTGCTGGTTGGGCGGGACACCAAATTGCCGGATTACATTGTGTTGTTGTCCACGCTCGGAGGCATTGTAATGTTTGGCGTGAACGGCTTCGTGATGGGGCCTTTGGTTGCCGCGTTGTTCATAGCATTCTGGGGCATCTTTATCCGGGAGTTCAGTGACGGATCAGATGCCGGTTAGGGCGACACAAGACTAAAGTATGGTAGACTTTTTCCTGTTTGCCTCAGCCTGTGGGGATAGGCACCACAAAATAAACAAGAAACAGGTATCGGCAAGGTATCAGGAGCAGAGCAGGTGAGTAGCACAAAAACACAATCCGGAACCCGGCGTCGCGTTTTGCTGGCCGCCGGCCTGGCCGGCCTGGCCGGGCTGCTGGGCGTCGTGTCTGCAGCCCACGCGGCGGATGAAACCGTTGCGCTGAAAAATGCGCTGTACGGTGCTGGATATGACGTCACCAACGTCAGTCCGGATATGGGAGACGCAACGCGCCAGGCGTTAACGCAGTTTCAGAAAGACCAGGGTCTCAAGGCCACGGGTATTCTGAACGAGGAGACCAAAAAGGCGCTGGGCATGGTGCCGGTTCAGGTGGCCGCGGCCGCCCAGCCGGCCACTTCCGGTGAGCAATCTGCCTCCCCGGCGAGCACGACCGCACCGGCTCAGGAAAACACT
>CBIHLH010000172.1:0-6924 GCA_966210405.1 uncultured Marinobacter sp. | reverse complement strand
GATGGACACCATGATCATCACCGCGACCAGCGCGGCCATGGGAATCTGAACCAGCCACTGGTCCAGCACCAGAACCATAATCAGCAGGAACACACCGGCCGTCAGGGTCGACAGCCGCGTGCGACCACCGGATTTAACGTTGATAATGGACTGCCCGATCATCGCGCAACCGGCCATACCACCGAGCAGGCCGGAACCAATGTTGGCGATGCCCTGGCCCTTGCATTCACGGTTACGATCACTGGTGGTGTCGGTCAGGTCGTCAACAATGGTTGCCGTCATCATGGATTCCAGCAGGCCAACAACCGCCAGCCCCACGGAGTAAGGCAGGATAATCATCAGGGTTTCAAGGTTCAGGGGCACATCTGGCCACAGGAAGATTGGCAGGGTATCCGGCAGCTCGCCCATATCACCGACCGTACGGATGTCGAGGTTCAGGTACATGGCGACGCCCGTGAGCACCACAATGCACACCAACGGAGACGGCAGAAGCTTGCCCACGCCGGGCAAGAGCGGGAACAGGTAGATAATACCGAGGCCCGCCGCTGTCATGGCGTACACATGCCAGGTGACATTGGTCAACTCCGGCAACTGAGCCATGAAAATGAGGATTGCCAGCGCATTCACGAAGCCCGTGACAACCGAACGGGAGACAAACCGCATCAGGCCGCCAAGCTTCAGATAACCGGCAGCCATCTGGATAACACCGGTCAGCAGCGTGGCGGCCAGAAGGTATTCAAGGCCGTGGTCTTTAACCAGCGTGACCATCAACAGCGCCATGGCACCCGTGGCTGCCGAGATCATACCGGGCCGGCCGCCCACGAAGGCAATGATCACCGCGATACAGAAGGACGCATAGAGCCCCACCTTGGGGTCGACACCGGCAATAATGGAAAAGGCGATGGCCTCCGGGATCAAGGCCAGCGCCACGACGATGCCGGCAAGTACATCGCCACGAATGTTTGAAAGCCAGTTGGCTTTTAGGGAGTTCACCATGGTTTCGGGGTTCCAGTTTGCTGTGCGAAAAGAAAAACTGAGACAAAACCGTCGATTGCATCCACGCTATTAAACGTTGGCTACAGACGTGCTGCTCAGGAAACTAACCAGAGGAAGATGAGGCTGAATGCTAAGGCGGAAGGATCGTCACGGTTTTGGTGTGCTGCACGGTTTGGGAGAATCAGGTATCTGCGAATTCAAGGGCCGCGAAGCTTACCAGACACCTCGCCAGAAAGTAAGTTAGCTGGGGCATTCTCCCGGACGTGTGGAGCGGCTGCCTGGTTCAGTGATCACCGGGCGCGGCGAAACGTCAGGTTATACCGACAGTCACCGGTCAGGGGGTGGCCACCCGGCTTCAGCCGGAGCACGCCGTGGTAGCGCAGCCGGGCCGGGCCACCCCAGACCACCACGTCACCATGAGCCAGTGGAATGTTGACGGGCCGGTCGTTGCGTTTCAGGCCACCAAACTGGAACACCGCCGGTAACCCCAGCGATACAGACACGACAGGCTGACTGAAATCGACCTCATTCTTGTCCTGATGCAGCCCCATCCTGGCGCCGGGCTGGTACCGGTTAACCAGACAGGCGTCGGGCACAAACCCCGGGTATCCGGCCTCGGCGGCCGCGGCCTGTGCCAGCTCGCGGAAGGCATCGGGCATTCGGGGCCAGGGGCGACCGGACACCGGATCCTTCGACTGGTAACGATACCCGCGAGTGTCGGTGACCCAGCCCCGGGGGCCAGCGCAAGTCATTTCAACAGACATGGTATGGCCACCGGGTGTTTGCATCCGTCGCAACGGCGCCTCGCCGGCCACTGCATTGATACCCGCCCACAGTGCCTGTTCGCAGGCCAGGGCGTATCGACGCAGCACCACGGCACCGTCAACGATGGCTTCGGTAGTGGGTTCGGCAGGCCATTCGGCAAACAGATCCGGGGTCATAAGAGGCAATTTTGTCTCGGCGAACGGAAAAACCGGGCACAAGAGTCTACGCTTTGAGCAGTACCCGTGTGATACCGTCAATTTACACCGCTAAGGACCCCCCATGCACGGAAAACGCCAGTCGGCCCAGATTTCCCTGGCGCTTCTGATTGCGTCTGCCATTACCCTTGGCATGCTGATTCTCACCATCGTTCTGGTAGGGCAAAGTTTCCGGGGCATGGAAAAGGCCAAAGTTACCGCTGCCAGTGCGACTGCCCGGCAACTGGCCCTGAGTGTGGATGACCGGATTCAGGCCATCACCGCGCCACCGTCCACCGCCCTGGCAGTGCTCAGCCACGACCCGCTGGCTGACCGGCACACCCTGCCCGGGCGCCTGCAGCGATTGCCGGTGATCGCCGACATTCTGCGCAGCAGTGACATTGTCAGTGCGGTATACGCCGGCTACGCCAATGGCGATTTCGTCCTGCTCCGGAAAGTGCTCAGCTCAGGCGTGCTGCAATTCCGGGAAGCACCGGATGGCACCCGATTCCTGCTCCAGACGATAACCCGAACCCCCGAAGGAGCCGTTGGCGAGTGGCATTTTTACGACAATGACCTGGTGCTGATCGAGCGCCGCAAGATGCCCGATTACACCTACGATCCCCGTTCGAGGCCCTGGTTCCAGTCCGCCACCCGCCCCGGTATAACCCAACTGTCAGCCCCCTACGCCTTCTTCACCACCCGGGAAACCGGCATCACGCTGTCTCGCCGGGCCGCCCCGGAGTCCGGCGCACCGGGCACGGTCTTTGGCATTGATGTCACGGTCACCGACCTGGGCAGCCAGCTCGCTGACCTGCGCCAGACCCCCGGCACCCGTATTGCGATCGTCAACCAGGATGGCCAGGTGCTTGCCGATTCCGGACAGAACCAGGACCCCGGCCCGGCCATTGCGGCCACTCTGCAACACGCCCCGCCACACACCGTGGAATCCTCTGGCGACACCGTCCGGGGCAGCGCCGTTTCCCGGTTCACCGCCGCCGAGCGGGACTGGTACGGAATGACCGAATCGCTGACCGCATTGCAGGACGAAGGCCTCACCATTGCGGTCGCCATCCCGTCCGACGAACTGCTGGCCGATGTCTGGGATGCCCTCGCCCGGCAGACCGCCATTGCCAGTGCCATCGCGTTATTGCTGCTGGTCGTCGGCTGGTTCCTCGGTCGCCGGGTCGGGCGCCCCCTGGAGCATCTGACCAGACAGGTCAGCCGGCTTTCCCGGTTCCGCTTCGATACCTCCATGAAGTCCGACTCCCATATTCGGGAGGCCCGCCAGCTGAGCGTCGCCCTGGATGACATGGCCAGCACCATCCGCAGCTTCCAGAGTATCGCCACCGTGCTGAACCGGGGGCAGGATCTGAACCAGTTACTCAGGGATATCCTGGAGCAGATTGTCCACATCGTAGGTCAGGAGCGCGGCGCCATTTATCTGTTCAGTGCCCAAAGCGAGGAGCTGACGCTGGCCGTAAACCGGAACCTCCGGATTCCGGAAAGCCTGGTGGACATCCCGTCCGGAACCAACGACAGCGACCTGATCCGGCAACTGCGCGCGCGCATTGGCGGCCACCCGGTATTCGCGATTCTGCGAAACCGGGGAAAGAAACTGGTGGGTGTGCTGGTTATCGAAATGGAAATGGGGGATCACACGAACCTGAGCGACGACCTCATTGTCTTCGTTGACGAGATTGCCGGTTCTGCCGCCGTCGCCATCGAAACCCGGGAGTTGATTGAGAGCCAGCAGGCACTGCTCGATGGCATTATCCGCCTGGTGGCGAACGCCATCGACGCCAAATCCCCCTATACAGGCGGCCACTGCGATCGGGTTCCCCAACTGGCTGAGATGCTGCTGGACGAAGCCGTCAGAAGCACCGATGGCACCTTCAGCCAGTTCACCCTGAGCGACGAGCAACGCTATGAATTTCGCCTGGCCGCCTGGCTGCACGACTGTGGCAAGATAACCAGCCCCGAATACGTCGTCGACAAAGCCGTCAAACTGGAAACCATTCACAACCGCATCCATGAGATCCGAACCCGTTTCGAGGTGCTGCATCGGGATGCCGAAATCGAGTACCTCCGGCAGTTGCTCGAGCACACTGCCGGGCCGCTGGAGGCCGACGGGGCCACTACGGCACGCGCCAGACGGGATGCCACCCAGGCCAGGCTGCAGGACGACTTCCGCTTTATCGCCCGGGCCAACCAGGGTGGTGAATTCATGAGCGACGAAGACATCAGGCGCATCCAATCCATTGGCCAGCAGACCTGGCAACGGCACTTCAGTGACCGGCTGGGATTATCCGGCGACGAACGGCTGGCCCTGAACGGCCACCCGGAGCCGGCCCTTCCGGCCACCGAGGCATTGCTTGCCGACAAGCCGGAGCACCTCAGACCATGGGGAGACCACATTCCACCGGTGCAGAAAGACGACCCCCGCAATCGCTGGGGCTTTGACATGACCCTGCCGGATGTCGCCTATAACCGGGGCGAGATTCACAACCTGACCATCACCCGGGGCACCCTGACCGACGAGGAACGCTTCAAGATCAATGAACACATCGTACAAACCATCTGCATGCTCGACGCCCTGCCCCTGCCCGACTGGCTGGCCAACGTGCCCCGGCTGGCCGGCACCCATCATGAGCGGATCGACGGCAAGGGCTACCCCTGCGGCCTGACCGGCGCGGAGATGGGCATCCCGGAAAAGATCATGGCGGTGGCCGACGTGTTCGAGGCGCTGACCGCCATCGACCGCCCCTACAAAGAGGGAAAAACACTGAGCCAGGCGCTCACCATCATGGCCCGCATGGTGGCGGACAATCACCTCGACCGGGACGTGTTCGAACTGTTCCTGCGCTCAGGCACTTACCGCCACTACGCCCGGCAATTCCTGCGTCCCGAACAGATTGACGAGGTCGATGAAAGCCTGTTCATGAAGCGCGACTGAAAAACCCGTATATTCTATGGGCTGATGCACCCTGTTAAGGATCTATTGATGTTGTTTGCAATCATTGTTGGCGGTTTGATCGGCTACGCGTTTGGCAAGTTTCCCGGTTTCCTGGTCGGCGCGGCCCTTGGTGCCTTCCTGATGAACCGCCTGAAACAACGCCTGATCGGCAAACTCCAGAACATGCAATCCGGTTTTATCGAGTCGGTCTTCGCGGTAATGGGGGCCCTGTGTAAAGCTGACGGTGTGGTCTCCCGGGACGAAATCCAGGTCGCCGAGGCCATGTTCGCCCGCTTCCGCCTGAACGAAACCCAGAAGGCCACCGCCCGGGCAGCCTTCAACCGGGGCAAGGATCCGGCATTCGATCTGGACGCGGAACTGAACCGCTTCCTGCAAATGAGCGGGCGGCAGCCGGCTTTCCTGCAGATGTTCCTGCAGGTTCAGGTGTCCGCCGTTGCCGCCGACGGCGAGGTGCACCCTGCCGAGCACGCCATGCTGGTGCGTATCGCCCGGGGCCTGGGCTTGCCCGAGAGCCAGGTGGATCAGCTCGAAGCCATGCTCCGGGGCGGCCAGGCCGGTCAGGCGCCCGGTGGCCGCCGATCTTCCACCCAACAGGTGGAAGACGCCTATAAAGTGCTGGGGGTATCGTCCTCGGTGACCGATGCGGAACTCAAGAAAGCCTATCGTAAACTGATGAGCGAAAACCACCCGGACAAACTGGCGGGCAAGGGATTACCGGAGAGCATGCGGGAGATGGCGGAGCAGCGCACCCGTGAAATCAGCCACGCCTACGATGTCGTCAGGCAGGCCCGCAGCGCCGGTGCCAGTGCCTGAGCCGGCCGGGGCAAATGCCTCGGAACGAGCGGGGCACCTGATCCCGGTAGGCCAGGTAAGCCTTCGAACTGCGCCGCCTAATGCAAAGCGCCTTTACAAAGGTTTTGCAGTCCCGGTCAGGCCGGTGCAATCGTCACCATCGCATGCCCGGTCGGGTACCACGCCACCACCCGGTTCCGGCCCCGGCCCTTGGCTTCATATAGGGCGTCATCAGCGTACCGGAATATCTCATTGGTGGCGTCGGCCCGCTCAGGGCAAATGCTGCACACTCCGATACTGACAGTCAGGTGCAACATCTCACCCGACACCCGGAACGCGGTGTCTCCTATTTCCTGCCGGATACGCTCTGCTACCTTGTGGGCACCATCAGCTGGCGTATCCGGAAGCAGAACAACAAATTCCTCTCCTCCGTACCGGGCCGCCATGTCCTGATCGCGGGTAACGAACCGGCGTATATTCCGGGCAACCATTTTCAGGCAATCGTCGCCGACCAGATGACCATAGGTGTCATTGAAATTCTTGAAGTGGTCAATGTCGATCACCAGCAACGACAGGGTTTCCTGATACCGATAGGCACGGACCACTGCCGACTGGAACGTGCGGTCGAAGCACCCCCGGTTCTTTAATCCGGTCAGGGCGTCAGTGGCGTTGAGCTTCAGCAACTGTTCATTCAGCGATTCCAGATCCCGGGTCCGCTCATGAACCCGGCGTTCCAGCATGGTATTGGCTTCCTGCTGGACCCTCAGGGCCTTCTCACGCGCAAGCCTGGCCTTTCGCTCCTCCTGAATCAGTCGCTGTTGGGCGTTGAACGCGGTTTTCTTGTCCCGGTTCAGACGATCCGCCAGCGCGATCGAAAGCAATATGACCCCGAGGGCGGATCCCACCTGGGTTGCGTTCTCGGTGAGTACGTTGCGTGGCAGTACCGTGAACTTGCTCAGCGCCAGAACTATACCGCCGAACAGCATGAACACCCAGGCAAACGTATAGTACCGGGCTGCCGGATCCTTCCTCACCCACCGGACGATACTCAGTACCAGCATGGTAGTGCAGCCTACCGCCGCCACCAGTATGGTTGGCAGAATCAGATAACGGTAAGGAACAACCAGGCCAGCACAGGCGAGCAACGCTGTCGCCATCACCAGCGCTACTGCCCATCGGTTGAGGTAAGGATGATTCCGG
>CBIHLH010000171.1:0-7028 GCA_966210405.1 uncultured Marinobacter sp. | reverse complement strand
CACGTTCACCAAATGGCTGGGTGAGCAATTGCTGATGAAGTCTTTGTCGGGGCAGGCGCTGACGATTGTCCGGCCGTCCATTATTGAAAGCGCTCTGGAAGAGCCGGCGGCCGGCTGGATTGAAGGGGTCAAGGTGGCGGATGCCATCATCCTGGCTTACGCCCGGGAGAAGGTAACGCTGTTTCCGGGCAAGCGTTCCGGCATTATCGATGTGATCCCGGTGGACCTGGTTGCCAATGCGGTGGTGCTGGCTGCTGCGGAGGCCCTTGCCGAGCCGGCCCGGCAGCGTATTTACCAGTGTTGCAGTGGCAGCTCGAACCCGGTTTCTCTGGGTGAATTTATTGACCACCTGATGGCTGAGTCGAAGGCGAACTATGCCGAGTACAACGAGTTGTTCTACCGGAAACCCACCAAGCCGTTCATAGCCGTCAACAGGCGGCTGTTTGACGCCGTCGTCGGTGGTGTGCGGATTCCTCTGAGCCTCACCGGACGAGTGCTGAGGATGCTCGGGCAGGATCGTGAACTCAAGGTGTTGCGCAATCTCGACACTACGCGGTCGCTGGCGACCATTTTTGGCTTCTACACGGCACCGGATTACACCTTCCGCAACGATGAGTTGCTGGCACTGGCCTCCCGCATGGGTGAGCTGGACCAGATCCTGTTCCCGGTCGACGCCCGGCAGATCGACTGGGCCGTGTATCTGCGCAAAATTCATCTGGCCGGCCTGAATCGCTATGCCCTCAAGGAGCGTAAGGTCTACAGTCTCCGGTCCGCAAAATCCCGTAAAAAGGCAGCCTGATGCAACGGGGCGCGGCCGGGCCTGGCCGGGCCCCGCTCCGGGTGCTGCTCCCGGAGTCGCCGGACGCTCCGGGTTTGCCATTGGCCCCGTTCGGACTATCCTTTAGAAGGCTTCTCGTTCGGGTTGGCCGGGCGTTATCGTCTCGCCGGTTAACCGTTGGTTTGGGCTAAAAGTTCAGTCGCATTAGGACGTTAGTCTAATTCATTGTGTGGTGGCACACATGGTGAACTACAGGCATCCGTCTTAGGGGCCGCACGGGCCCGATCGCTCTGTATTCCAAAAACCGACAATGACAACAGACTCTGACTATAGGGGGAGCACCATGACCGATAAACAGGTTTATCCGGTAAGCCCGGATGTGGCCAAACAGGCCCTGTTAAACCGGGAACAATACGATGACATGTATCGCCAGTCCGTTGAGGACCCGGATGCCTTCTGGGGAGAGCATGGCAAGCGCCTCGACTGGATCAAGCCGTACACCAAGGTAAAAAACACAACCTACGACTACGATAACCTCTCCATAAAGTGGTTCGAGGATGGCCAGCTGAATGCGTCGGCCAACTGCCTGGATCGTCACCTGGAAAAGCGTGGCGACCAGACCGCCATCATTTTCGAGGGCGACGACCCCGCCGACTCCCGCCATGTGACCTACCGGGAGCTGCACGAACAGACCAGCAAGTTCGCCAATGTCCTGAAAGGCCTCGGTGTCGGCAAGGGCGATGTGGTGACCATCTACATGCCCATGATTGTCGAAACCGCAGTGGCCATGCTGGCCTGTGCCCGTATCGGTGCCATTCACTCCGTTGTGTTTGGCGGCTTTTCTCCCGAAGCCCTGGGCGCCCGTATTGTGAACGGCCAGTCCCGGTTTGTGGTGACGGCCGATGAGGGTGTTCGCGGCGGCCGCAAGATTCCGTTGAAGAAAAACGTGGACGCGGCCCTGAAGAAGGAAGACGCGGCCAACGTCAGGAAGGTTGTGGTCGTCACCCGCACGGGCAATAAAGACGTGCCCTGGAACGACAGCCGCGATGAACGCTACGAAGACCTGATGGCGTCGGCGTCTGCCGATTGCCCGCCGGAGCCCATGAACGCGGAAGACCCGCTATTCATGCTGTATACCTCCGGCTCCACCGGCGCCCCGAAAGGCGTTCTCCATACCACCGGTGGCTACATGGTGTTTACCTCCATGACCCATCAGTATGTGTTCGACTACCACGACGGCGATATCTACTGGTGTACGGCGGACTTTGGCTGGGTGACCGGCCACAGCTATATCCTGTATGGTCCGCTGGCCAACGGTGCCGTGACTGTTCTGTTCGAGGGTGTGCCCAATTACCCCGACACATCACGCATGGGGCAGGTTGTTGACAAGCACAAGGTCAATATTCTGTACACTGCGCCAACCGCGATTCGTGCCCTGATGGCCGAAGGCGAGTCCTGCATGAACGGTACCACCCGCTCCAGCCTGAAACTGCTGGGTTCCGTGGGCGAGCCCATTAACCCGGAAGCGTGGGAGTGGTACCACCGGGTGATTGGCAACCGCAAGTGCCCGATTGTGGATACCTGGTGGCAGACCGAGACCGGTGGCATCCTGATTTCCCCGCTGCCTGGTGCGATTGACCTGAAGCCGGGCTCGGCAACCGTGCCGTTCTTCGGTGTGAAGCCCGCTCTGGCGGATAACGACGGCAATATCCTGGATGGCAAGGCGGAAGGTAACCTGGTGATCCTCGACAGCTGGCCGGGCCAGATGCGGACCATCTACGGTGACCACGAGCGCTTCAAACAGACCTACTTCAGCACGTACAAGGGGATGTACTTCACCGGTGACGGGGCCCGTCGTGACGACGATGGCTACTACTGGATAACCGGTCGCGTGGACGACGTACTGAACGTGTCCGGTCACCGCCTGGGCACGGCCGAGGTCGAGAGCGCCCTGGTGGCCCATGACAAAGTGGCGGAAGCGGCTGTGGTAGGCTACCCCCACGAAATCAAGGGGCAGGGCATCTACGTGTATGTAACCCTGGTTCATGGTGAAGAGCCCTCCGATGAATTGAAGAAGGAACTGGTCCAGTGGGTGCGCAAGGAAATCGGCCCCATTGCCTCTCCGGATGTCATTCAGTGGGCGCCCGGGTTACCCAAAACCCGATCGGGCAAGATTATGCGCCGGATTTTGCGTAAGATTGCGTCAAATGAGCACGACCAGTTGGGCGACACCTCCACCCTGGCGGACCCGGGCGTGGTGGATGACCTGATCAGTGGTCGTGCAAACAAGTAAAGTCTGCGTGTTGTCAGGCTGAACATCTGTAAGGAATCTGTTGAATGGCTCAAACAATTATCGTCGCTGATGATCACCCGCTGTTTCGGGCAGCATTGAAGCAGGCGGTCAGTCAGGCGGTACCGGATGCGGCGACGGTTGAGGTCGACAGCATCAAGGCGCTGCAGGCGGCGGTAGAGTCGCACCCGGATGCGGATCTGGTTCTGCTGGATCTCAATATGCCGGGTGCCCATGGCTTCTCCGGGCTCGTGTTCATGCGCGGGCAATACCCCGGGCTGCCCGTGGTGGTTGTGTCAGGTTCCGAGGAATTGCAGGTGATGCGCCGCTCGATTGACTACGGTGCCTCGGGCTTTATCCCGAAGTCGGCACCGTTGCCTACCATTACCGAGGCTATTCAGGCAGTTCTGGAAGGGGATGTCTGGTTGCCGGAAGGTGTGGCGGACAAGATCGAGCGGATGCATTCCGATGCCACGGACTTTTCGGAAAAGCTGGCGTCGCTGACCCCGCAGCAGTTCCGGGTGTTGGGTATGCTGGCCGAGGGGCTTCTGAACAAGCAGATTGCCTATGATCTGGATGTTTCAGAAGCCACCATCAAGGCACATATCACGGCGGTGTTCCGCAAACTTGGCGTCCGCAACCGGACCCAGGCGGTGATTGCGATTCAGCAGATGGAGATTGATCCTTCGGATCAGTCGTTGTCGGGCAGCTGATAAACGCCGTTATTTGCTCCCGGCGTACCCCAGCTCCTTGTCGACCAGATTAAACAGCTCTTCGCCCTGGCGCCAGTGATCAAGGTTCTCCAGGAACTGATCCGTCAGGGCCCGCTTCCAGCCGATAAAATCCCCCGCCATATGGGCGGTCATGGTGACGTTCTCCATGTCCCAGAGCGGGTGATCGTCTGCCAATGGCTCTTCTTCGAAGACATCCAGCCCGGCGCCGGCAATATCACCCTCTTTGAGGGCCGCGACCAGATCGTCGGTTTTCACGATCGGCCCCCGGCCAATGTTGATCAGGCGGGCGGAGTTCTTCATTGCCTTGAAGGCTCTCTCATCAAACAGGCCTTCCGTCTGTGGGGTCAACGGGGCGGCGATGACCACGTAGTCGGCATGGCCGAGTTGCTGGTAAAGGTCGTCGTTGCCATGCACGGCAACAAAATCCGGGTCATCGTGCCTGGCCCTGCGTGCAATGCCATGAGCCTTGAGCCCGGCCGCGCCGACCAGGCGGCCGATCTGGCGGCCGATGGAGCCGGCCCCGACGACCAGCACCTGCTGGCCCTCCGCCCGTTCCGTATCCCGGTGCTTCCACTGGTGCTTCATTTGCAGCCGGATGGAATTCGGAAAATCCTTGGCGAACATCAGAATGGTGCACAGCACATATTCGGCAATGGTGCGATCGAAGATGCCGCGGGCGTTGGTCACCGTCACATCGCTCTTGATCAGATCCGGGAACATCAGCGCATCCACTCCGGCGCTGGTGGCGTGAATCCACTTCAGCTTGTCGGCGGTGTGCCATGCCGCAGCCAGGGCCTCGGTGCGAAAGTCGGTGACCATCATGACATCGGTACCGGGCAGGGTGTTACGCAGGGTCTGCTCGTCGCTGGCGAAGCGCACATCCGCGCGGGCCCTCAGGGCGTCCATTCCCGGTGGTTCCTGTTCTCCCGGTGCCGTGAGAACGGTAACAATGGGCGTGTTGTGCTGAGTCATTGAACCTCCGCCTGATCAAGGGTTGCTGTTGATGTGTTGACTGCCTCCCGGAGCCGGCCATGGGGCGGGCCGGCAGTTATTGAGTACAGTCTGGTAGGCCGCTGGCATGGGGTCAACCCAGGCCTGCGGAGAAATTCGGGATTCCAGGCAGCAGGCAGTGCAGGCGCTGTACTATCACTTACACTCAAGGCCGGATCTTTCTCGGTTTATGTCTTGTATGCCCCCCCGTTACTGACTAACCTGCAAAGAGTGTTTTCCGCCCGTCAGCAGGAGGTGTTTATGGCAGAAGCCGCCAATAAAGAAACCGGCCAGACCAAGCCGCGCAAGGTGAAATACCGCAAGGGCAAAGCCAGCTGGAACCCTGCCATGCAGGCAGTCCCGGTGCCGGGCATTCGTCGCATGGTGAACATGGCGGCCACCATGAAGGATGTTATTCATCTTTCCATCGGCCAGCCGGACCTGCCAACACCCAAACACGTTATTGATGCCTATGTGGATGCCCTGAACGCAGGGCAGACCGGGTATACCATGGATGCCGGGCTGCCGGAGTTGCTGGTGGCCCTGCGGGATTACTATGGCAAGCGCTATAACCGTAAGCTGACACGGGACAACATCCTGATTACCAGCGGTGCCACCGAGGCCATGTACCTTGCCATCTCGGCCACTTCGGCGCCGGGCCGGCAATTCATCGTGACCGATCCGTCGTTCCTGCTGTATGCGCCACTGATCCGGATGAATGGTGGTGAGGTCAAGTTCGTACCGACCCGGGCTGAAAACAATCATCAACTGGATCCGGACGAGGTGATCCGGGCCATGGGGTCGCGGACCTTCGCGCTGATTCTGAACAACCCCAATAATCCGACCGGGGCGGTTTACCCGCGCAGTACCGTGGAGACGATTCTGGAAGAGTGCGCCTACCGGGGCATTCAGGTATACGCTGACGAGGTGTATGACCACCTGATTTTCGATGACGATGATTTTGCCAGTGTCCTGAACTGCTCCATGGATCTGGACAACATCATGTGCATCAGCAGCTTTTCCAAGACCTACAGCATGGCCGGGTTGCGGGTTGGCTGGGTGATTTCCAGCCAGGCCGCCATCAAGTCCCTGCGCCGGTTCCATATGTTTACCACGTCGGTGGCCAACACGCCGTCGCAGTTTGCCGGTGTGGCGGCCCTGACCGGTGATCAGCAGTGTGTGCGGGACATGGTGGATATATACCGGGAGCGCCGCGACAAGGTGGTGGAGCTGATTGATCAGACCCCCTACATGACCGGATACAAACCCGGAGGCGCCTTCTTTGCCTTCCCGGACCTGCCGCCTCATGTGGATGGCTCTGACCTGGCACTGCGAATGCTCAAGGAAACCGGCGTCTGTGTGGTGCCGGGGGATGCCTTTGGCGAGCACTGCACCAACGCCATCCGGATCAGTTTCTCCACCACCTGTGAGAAACTGGAACAGGCGTTTGATCGTGTCATCCCCTGGATGGCCAAGCAGCAATTCTGAGGTGCGGCCATGTCAGCCCTGGATTCGGTGCTCATTCAATGCCCCTACTGTTGGGAGACGCTGGACATCAGCGTCGACCCTTCCGTCGCGGAGCAGGAGTACGTTGAAGACTGCCAGGTATGCTGTCAGCCCATAGTGTTGCATGTCACCTTTGACGACAACCTGACCCCCCAGGTGGAAGCCCGGGCAGAGAATGAATAGCCGGCCCGGGCCCCCCCCCGCTGTCGCAGGATATAGACAGATTCCCTGGAGAAAACCTGATGAACAAAACACCCCTGAACGGCCTCTGGATCCTCGTGATTCTGGTGCTGTCACTGACCAGCGGCTGCGCCAGCCTGTCCCCCTATTCCATATCCGAAGGCGAGCTGGAGAGGCATCTCCAGGACGTGGTGCGCGAGTTTGACCGTAACCAGTTAAACAGCGGTTCTCCCCTCAGTCTCAGCCTGAGTGACGCTGATATTACCCTGGGGCCGGATGGCCGGGATGTCGCGGTGATCGATGTGCGGGGGCAGGTGGCTCTGAACGCACTGATGGCCAAATTGCCGGTGGATATTGCCCTCAAGGTGGAGGGTGCCCCAGTTTACGATAGTACCGAAAAAGCCATTTTTATCAGACGCCTGCAGTTGCTGGAGAGCAGTATTGATTCACCGTTCTTTAAAGGTGACCTGAAGCCGGTTACCGACACGGTGATGCGCCTGGTGGCCCAGATGCTGGAAACCATGCCGGTCTACCGCTTGGATGAAACCAG
>CBIHLH010000170.1:0-7055 GCA_966210405.1 uncultured Marinobacter sp. | reverse complement strand
AACCCTGATTCCGACCTTCGATAACCTCAAGGCCCATGTTCGGGAGAATGTGGACGGGTACGCCGATAAAGACGAACTGCTGGATGTGTTGATGACGCCGGAGTACCAGGTCAGATATGAGAAGATTATTGAGGGGATGGGGGGTGCGGAGTGGAAAGACACAGAGCGCCGGGAGTTATATTTGGCTACTCAAGGACTTGATGGGAGGGAAACGGAGCTGTTTGAAGCTCGCTTTGACGTCCAGAAGAATACTGGCGCTAACCAGCATTTTCTGGGCAATGGCCTAACCAAACACACCGAGCTTTCGCGGGACGGCAAAGTCATCCATGGGGCTCTGGAGACTTATACAGTGGAGAAGAACCCGCAAACCTTCCGTACCATGACCAACGGCGGCAATGGTGGGCCGGAGGCCTATGTCGAACTCGTTGATCTCACCCCGCTCGAATTTGGAGAATGACATGAGTTATCCAAAACTGACTTCATGGCCCTTCATTGACCCCGAGTCGCCGCCTGAAGGCTATTTGAAGGTTGGCGAAAGCACGGACCGGGCCCGTATTAGTGCCGATTTGGTTCCAGTCTGGCATTTTTTTGCTTCCGGCCAATATTTGATCATTGTCAAAAAGGTATGGGTACAGTTAGATGCGTCTGAGCCGGGACAATACTCCACGCGACAATACGAATATCCAATCGCTGGAGCCCGTTGGTTTGTGGACACCGTGGAGCGATTTTTCCTGCCCCCGGATCACCCTGATGCCGTGCCTCCTGACAAGTTCAATATGCGTGGCGAAGTGAATGGCGAAACTCTGGGCGTGACCCGGGGAGCCTGGTTCGGGGGCGAACACATTCCCGGATACTCCTTCGACAACCTCAACCGCTACGAACACAGTACTCTCTTAACTCGCAGCCGCTGTCAGATGTTCGAAATGGGCGATCCCTGGCTGTTCGAGGACGGGCTGTTCGATTTATTCAAGGAGATTGCGCGGCGGCATGAGAACGGGGAATTCTGACTGGTGCCATCGGCTTTGAAACCAACTCAGGAAAAGAAGCAAATCATGGCCAGATTATTGACCACCAACTTGCTGAATGCCATCCGCCTGGCTCGCCATGACAACCCTGTAAATTGACCGACTTACTGTGCACACTTATAGTTAGTCTCAATTTCCACAACCAATGCTGGGCACGTCATGGAACAGTCCGAAGTTAAAGCATTAGCGGACAAGCTGGACAGACTGATTACCCACTGCCAGAAACTGGAGCGCGACAACGCCACGTTGCGGGCACTGCAGGATGACTGGAACCGGGAACGGGCTCAGTTGATGCACAAGAATGATCTTGCCAAAAACAAGATCGAAGCCATGATTGGCCGCCTGAGGGCCCTGGAGCACCACTGATGTCACAGCAATCCACCACCGTTGAGGTGAAGATTCTCGACAAGGAATATCTGGTTGCCTGCCCGGAGGAAGAGCGCGAAGCCCTGGAACGGGCCGCCCGGCATCTGGACAGCAAAATGCGGGAAATCCGCGCCAGCGGCAAAGTGTTCGGCACAGAGCGCATCGCCGTTATGGCGGCGCTGAACATCACCCATGAGCTGCTGGAACGGGACACCATGTCGGACGCCACCAGCACCATTCTGAAAGCCATGGACAACAAACTCGACACGGCGTTGGGCGATTCTGCCGGCCATTGAGCCATCGCGCAGCGAAGAACCGGGGTTTATGAGAGGCTCACAAACAGGTGTTGCAATCCGCCCCTGCCCTACCCGTATAATGAACCGACTTCCTGGGTTGTTCGCTGGTCGGATACGTCCTCGAGCCGATGCGCATTACCCAGGTGGCTACTCTAGGGCATTGTGAGCACGTCCCCGACAGGGGAAAGCCTAATATGTCACAGCGGCCACCGACCTTGAACTTTGGGTTCAAGGGCAACATCCGATAACGGCAGCCCGGGAAGCTTTATTTTGAGCCAGCCTATCGCCCCCCAACCCTTCGAAGAGCATCCGGACACCCCGTCACGGGACCTGCTACGAAAGCAACTGCGCAAGCAACGGCGTTCGCTGTCGTTCGAACAGCAACTGCGAGCTTCCGAACACCTTGCCCTGAATCTGCAAACGAATCCGGACCTTCTCCGCGCCCGGCATATCGCCATATACCTGCCCAATGACGGCGAAATCGATCCCCACCCGTTCCTGGACATTGCCCGCCGCAGGGGTGTGCGCTTCTACCTGCCGGTCCTGCATCCGATCCACCCCGGCAGACTGGTGTTCAGTCCGTACGACGATGGCGTCGAATTGATGGCGAACCGCTTCGGCATTCCGGAACCCATGTTCAGGGAAGGCTTGCGCCGCCCGGCCTGGGCCCTGGACGCGGTTCTGTTTCCATTGGTGAGCTTTGACGAGCAAGGCGGAAGACTGGGGATGGGAGGGGGCTTTTACGACCGAACCTTTGCCTTCAGCCGGGTACGCCCGAGGCTGGCTCCCATGCTGATCGGCCTGGCGCACGATTTCCAGAAGGTGAAAAAGCTGCCTGTGCAGCCCTGGGATGTGCCCCTGCACAGCGTGGTGACGGATGAACAGCGTTACCGATTCAACGGCTGATTCAATGCCTGAGCTGTGCCAACAACGGCGCTGGCCTTCGCCGATTTGTCTTCAGAGGCCTGCAAAGAGGTAAATCCGGTAATCACCAGGCCGACCGCAAATATCAGCACGATAGCGCGAATGATGTCCGGCTTGCCGCCCATGACGAAGAGTCCTGTTCCAGGTAAAGTTAAATCTCAGGTAAATCAGAGAGCTATTCTTGTTATCAAGAATCAGACGAAAGACTAACACCGATCTGAATTTTTACAATTTTTGACAGATTAAAATTCGGTAAGCTTGTTCCGGGTTTGACGAACCGGGGAGGGGCTACCCTCCCCGGTTCCCGCACCCAACTAAGAGGACTTCGCGTTACCCTGCCCCAAAAACAGCTGATAGGCCTCGTTGTCCGTCATGTTTTCGTAGCGGAAACCCACCTTGTCGAGCATCTTCTCGAAGTCCTGCACTTCATCATCTTCCACTTGTGCGCCGAGAAGCACCCGGCTGTATGCCGCACCATGATTGCGATAGTGGAACATGGAAATGTTCCAGCGGGTGCCCAATGACATCAGGAACTTCAGCAACGCCCCCGGGCGTTCCGGGAATTCGAACTGGAAGACTTTTTCGTTGGTGATGGTCGGCGCGTGGCCGCCCACCATGTGGCGAATGTGCTGTTTGGCCAGATCGCTGTCGGTCAGGTCAACCACCGAATACCCGTTCTCGCGCAATTCCTGCACCAGATCTTCACGGCCGTGCCCCCCCGCCGCAACCTGAATGCCCACGAAAATGGAGGCGTTGGTGGCATCGGCGTAGCGGTAGTTGAACTCGGTGATGCTGCGCTTGTGCAGGGCATTGATAAAGGTCTTGAAAGCCCCCGGTTTTTCCGGAATGGTCACCGCCAGGATGGCCTCGCGCTTTTCACCGACCTCCGTGCGCTCGGAAATGTAGCGCAGGCGGTCAAAGTTCATGTTGGCACCGCTCAGGGTGGCCACCAGGTTTTCGTTCTCGATCTGCTCCCGCTCAATGTATTTCTTGATGCCGGCTACACCCAGGGCGCCCGCCGGTTCGGCGATGGAGCGGGTGTCTTCGAACACATCCTTGATGGCGGCGCAGATTTCATCCGTGGAGACGGTGATCACCTCGTCCACGTGGTCCTTGCAAATTTCCCAGGGGTACTTGCCGATCTGTTTGACCGCCACGCCGTCGGCGAAAATGCCAACCTCGTCCAGCACCACCCGCTTGCCGGCTTTCATGGCCGCCTGCAGGCAGTTGGAATCCTCGGGCTCAACACCGATCACCTTGATTTCCGGGCGCAGGTACTTGATGTACGCCGCCATGCCGGCAATCAGCCCGCCACCACCGACGCAGATGAAAACGGCGTGGATCGGCTTGCTGAACTGCCACATGATTTCCATGGCCACCGTGCCCTGGCCAGCGATGACATCGGGATCATCGTAGGGGGGGATATAGGTGTAATCGTGCTTCTGGATCAGCTCTTGGGCGTGGGCAGCGGCTTCATCGAAGGCATCGCCTTTCAGCACGACTTTTGCGCCATGGTCCCGCACCGAGCGCACCTTGATTTCCGGTGTGGTCTGAGGCATCACGATCACAGCCTTGATGCCCAGTTTCTTCGCCGCCAGAGCAACGCCCTGGGCATGGTTGCCGGCCGAGGCACAGATCACGCCCTTGGCCTTCTGTTCTTCAGAGAGCTGGGCAATCCGGTTGTAGGCGCCGCGAATCTTGAAGGAAAACACCGGCTGAAGGTCTTCGCGCTTGAGCATAATGTTGTTGCCAAAGCGCTTGGACAGACTACGGGCTTCAGTCAGGGGTGTTTCGATGGCCACGTCATAGACGCGCGCATCGAGGATCTTCTTGATATAGCGTTGCGGCATAGCGGTTCCGGTTTCTGGTTGGTGTGTGATTAATGCCCGGCTGGGAAAAACCAACAGTGTAGAAAGTTTGCACGGCAGGCGTCTATAAGCAGGCCGGCCCAAAGGGCTATAATGCGTACAAAACCAACACGATCTGCAGCCGGAGCCCCAGATGACCCAGGACGAACTGAAAAAAGCCGTCGCCCAAGCCGCCATTGATTACATCGCCCCCCGCCTGGAGAGCGACAGCATTATCGGTGTCGGCACCGGGAGCACCGCGAATTTCTTTATCGACATGCTGGCCGGGCTGAAAAATGAGTTCGATGGCGCCGTCGCCAGCTCCGAAGCCACCGCCGAGCGCCTGAAGAGCCACGGTATTCCGGTGTACGACCTGAACAGCGCCGGCGAACTGGAATTTTATGTGGATGGCGCAGACGAAACCAACGACCGCCTGGAACTGATCAAGGGCGGCGGCGCTGCGTTGACCCGGGAGAAAATTGTGGCGGCGGTTGCCAAAACCTTCATCTGTATTGCCGACGATTCCAAGCTGGTCGGCATTCTGGGCAAATTTCCGCTGCCGGTGGAGGTTATCCCCATGGCCCGCAGTCATGTTGGCCGGGAGATCGTCAGACTGGGCGGCGATCCGGTATACCGGGAAGGCGTTGTGACCGATAACGGCAATATCATTCTCGATGTCCACAACATGGATATTTCCCAGCCGATCCGGGTTGAGGAACGACTCAACAACATCGTAGGCGTGGTAACCAACGGCCTGTTCGCCCGCCGCCGGGCCGACCTGCTATTGCTGGGCACCAAAGACGGTGTAGAGACCCTCAGCGCTGAAGGCGCCTGAGCCGGCCACAGGGTACACAGCCGTGCTGGCCTTTCGGGCCAGCTTTTTTATTGCCGGAAAACAAACAAACCAAGCGCTTGCTTGGTGTCGGAAATTGCGCGACACTGCCTCCCATTGATTCCGATCACAGGGAGCTTCGCCGTGTCCGACTATTTCAACGAAACTCACGAACAGGTGCGCCAGACAGCCCGGAAGTTCATCGACACTCATGTTCTGCCACACATCGATGACTGGGAAGAAGCCGGAGAATTCCCCAGGGACCTTTACAGGAAAGCCGGCGAAGCGGGCCTGCTGGGCATTGGTTTCCCAGAAGCCTTGGGTGGCGTCGGTGAAGGCGACATCTTTCTGAAAGTGGCGGTTTCCGAAGAGCTCATGCGCTCCACCTCCGGCGGCCTGGTTGCCGGCCTCGGCTCGCTGGATATCGGACTGCCGCCGGTGGCCAGATGGGCCAAAAAGGACGTCCGTGAACAGGTTGTTCCGCCCGTGCTGCGGGGCGAAAAAATCGCAGCCCTTGCCATCACCGAACCCGGCGGCGGCTCGGACGTGGCCAGCCTCAAGACCCGGGCCGTGAGAGACGGCGACCACTACATCGTCAACGGCAGCAAAACCTTCATCACCAGCGGCCTGCGCGCCGACCATTACACCGTCGCCGTGCGCACCGGGGGCGACGGCCATGGCGGCATCAGCCTGCTGCTCATTGACCGGGACATGCCCGGCTTCTCCACCGGCAGGAAACTCCGCAAAATGGGCTGGTGGGCCAGCGACACCGCGGAACTCTTCTTCGAGGACTGCCGGGTGCCCGCCGACCGCCTGATTGGCGCCGAAAACGCCGGCTTCATTGCCATCATGAGCAATTTCCTGTTCGAGCGCCTGAGCCTGTCCATCATGGCCTATATGACCGCCCAGCTCGCCTACGAGGCGGCTTTTGAATATACCCGGCAGAGGCAGGCGTTCGGTCGAAACCTTGCAGGCTTCCAGGTCACCCGGCACAAACTGGTGGATATGGCGACCCAGATCGACATCGCCCGGGAATACACCTACCGCTGCGCGGCCCTTATTCAGGCGGGCAAAAACCCGATCAAACAGGTGGCCATGGCCAAGAACTTCTCGGTCGGCGTCTGCGAAAACGTCACCCGGGAAGCGGTGCAACTCTTCGGCGGCATGGGCTACATGCGGGAAACCGTTGTCGAGCGCCTGTACCGGGACGCCAAAATTCTCTCCATCGGCGGTGGCACTACGGAAATCATGAAAGAGCTCATTGCCAAGCAGATCCTGCTGTAGCCTTTTAGTTTGGGGGAGGGGCCATGTCAGTGTTTGTTCCAAAACACGCTACGAGCACATCCATGTGCGCTTGTTTCGGGCCGTCCTTGGCCCTCAACAGTTTTGGAACAAACACTGACATGGCCCCCGCGACCTGAGGTGCAGACCGCCTGCGTTACACCACAAAGTTGCCAATCATCAAATCCTGGACGGCATTGCTGAAAAGTCAGGGCGGCTATCTGGAAGGGCATTCCGAAAACGTGGAGCGCCAGGGATGGCGCGACCGAGCCCTACAGGGATGTATTCACGGGCGTTTTTCGGAATGCCCTTCCAGATAGCCGCTTGCACCATACCCAGCAGCAACCATCAGACATACCAAGGTTTAGTTTCGAACTGCAGGAGACTCCCGTATAATTGCGCCCACTTTTTAAACGCAGTTAAACGCACTTCATAAAGGATCGCACATGAACTTCGACAACATCCCCGCAGGCAAGAACCCGCC
>CBIHLH010000169.1:0-7134 GCA_966210405.1 uncultured Marinobacter sp. | reverse complement strand
TCCATGGCAGCCAACACCTTGCCGGTGCCCCAGGGCACCAGCGCTGCCAGCAGCACAATGGCCGCCCCCATACCCACCTGGAGCCATGGCACGGCGGCAAGCACCGCTTTCAACACGCCAAACCGGTTCCGCTCCGGCCCCAGGGTGGTTGCCCCCCGCCGCCGCGGGGGATCGGACGGTACCGCCCGACTCCGGATCAGCACAGTGTCAAACATCCGCTCCCTCCAGGGTGTCCTCGAGAATCCGGACCACCAGTTCTTCGAAACTGATACCCGCTGCCTTTGCCGCCATCGGCACCAGACTGTGATCGGTCATACCGGGCACGGTGTTGACCTCCAGCAACCAGAAGCCCCCCCGGGCATCCTGCATGATGTCGACACGCCCCCAGGTACGGCAGCCAACCACACGGAAGGCATCCAGGGCCAGTTGCTGCAGCCGCAGCTCATCCTCAGGCGCCAGGCCACAGGGAATCCGGTAGCGGGTGTCGTCAGCCAGGTATTTGGCGTCGTAGTCATAGAACACGTGATCCGTGCTCAGGCCGATGGCCGGCAAGGCCTGATCCTGCAGCAGGCTCACGGTGAATTCCGGGCCTTCAATCCACTCTTCCACCAGAACCAGCGGATCCAGTGCAGCCGCGGCCTCATAGGCTTCCGCCAGTTCCGCCGCCGTGGTGACCTTGCGAATGCCAATACTCGACCCTTCCCGGGACGGCTTCACACTCAGTGGCGGCGCCAGTTCCTGAACAATCCGTGCCGCCTGACCGGTGGCCGACATGGTCCGGAACTTTGGCGTGGGCAACGCACAGCCCTCGAACACGTACTTGGTTCTCAGCTTGTCCATCGCCAGGGCCGAAGCCATCATTTCACTGCCGGTGTAGGGAATGCCGGCCTGTGACAAAATCGCCTGCAGGGTACCGTCTTCTCCTCCCCGGCCATGCAGCGCTATGAACACCCGGTCGAAATCCGGGTCTTCCACGGTCTTCAGCAGACAACCACGGACATCGATGGCAAAGGCGTCCACACCGGCCGACAGCAGCGCCGCCAGCACGGCCTTGCCGCTCTTCAACGACACGTCACGCTCGGCGGAATCACCGCCCATAAATACCGCAACACGCCCCAGGGCCCGAACCATGTCCGGTTCGGCCTGATAGGCCTGTGGTTCGACAGGATGCAGTTCACTCACCTGAAATCACTCCCGCTGCCGCCAACCGGGCAGCCACACCGCCAATATCACCGGCGCCCTGGGTTATCAGCAGATCGCCATCCTGCAGCACATTGGCCAGCAGGCTCTCGATTTCATTGTTGTCTTCCACGAACACCGGCTCAACCGTGCCCCGCTGCCGAATGCTCCGACACAACGCCCGGCCGTCAGCCCCCGGGATGGCCGGCTCGCCTGCGGAATAGACATCCATCAACAACAGCACGTCGACCTCCGACAGAACCCGGACGAAATCCTCGTAAAGGTCCCGGGTGCGAGTAAACCGGTGGGGCTGATAGAGCATGACCAACCGGCGGTCGGGCCAGGCATCGTTGGCCGCGCGAATCACCGCCTCAACTTCTGTGGGATGGTGGCCATAGTCGTCCACCAGCGTGACGGTGCCCTTCGGCGTCTTGTAATCGCCGTACACCTGGAACCGACGGCCGACACCGGCAAACCCGGCAAGACCCTGACAGATCGCGGCATCGTCCACGCCCTCGTCGGTCGCCACCGCGATCGCCGCCAGGGCATTAAGAACGTTGTGGCGGCCCGGCATTTTCAACGCCACGGAAAGATCGGTGCGCCCCCCGGGGCGTTTCACGACGAAGTGAGTACGCAGGCCGTCCGACGCAATGTTTTCCGCCCGGTAATCCGCCTCCGGGTTGTCGATGCCATAGGTGATGATCGCCCGGGAAATCCGGGGGATAATCTCCCGCACGTAGCCATCATCCACACACATCACCGCGACACCGTAAAATGGCAGGTTATGGAGGAAGTCCACGAAGGTCTGTTTGAGTTTCTCGACGTCGCCGCCGTAGGTTTCCATGTGGTCCGCTTCAATATTGGTGACCACTGAAATCACCGGCGTAAGGTGCAGGAACGACGCATCACTTTCGTCCGCTTCCGCCACCAGGTACCGGGAGCCGCCCAGTTGCGCGTTGGTGCCGGCGCTATTGAGTTTGCCCCCGATGACAAAGGTGGGGTCCAGCCCGGCTTCCCCCAGCACCGACGCAATCAGGCTGGTGGTGGTGGTTTTGCCATGGGTTCCTGCGACCGCAATACCGTGCCGGTAGCGCATGATCTCGGCGAGCATCTCGGCTCGGGGCACGATGGGGACCCGACGGCTCCGGGCCGAGACGACTTCCGGGTTATCCGACGCCACCGCGGACGAGACCACCACCACGTCGGCGCTGGCACTGTTCTGTTTCCGGTGTCCGATCTGCACCTCGACGCCCATGGCCTTGAGCCGATCCGTAACGGCGCCCTCTTTCAGGTCCGACCCCGACACGTCATAGCCCTGGTTCTTGAGCACTTCGGCAATGCCGCTCATGCCGGCCCCGCCGATTCCGACAAAGTGAATATGGCGGATCCGGCGCATTTCCGGCACTTGATAGACCAGCGGCGGATTGGTTGCATCAGCCATGGGCGGCCTCCAGACAATAATTCACGACTCTCTCCGTTGCATCGGGGCGAGCCAGCGTTCTCGCTGCCTGCGCCATGTTCATAACCCGGGCACGATCTTTTGCCAGATCACCCAGGGTCTCTGCCAGTACGGCGGGAGTCAGCCGCGACTGGGGAATCAGTAATGCGGCCCCGGCGTTTACCATCTGCTGGCCGTTGCGGGTCTGGTGATCGTCCACTGCGTGCGGATACGGCACCAGCACCGCGCCAATGCCGGCGGCGCACAGTTCCGACACCGTCAATGCTCCGGCCCGGCAAAGCACGACATCCGCCCATTGATAGGCTTCGGCCATATCCCGGATAAAAGGCTCAATTCGGGCATCCACACCCTGCTGCTCATAGGCCGACCGGGCCGCTTCCAGATTTTTTTCGCCGCACTGGTGCCTCACCTCCGGCCGCTCCGACTCAGGCAGCAGAGCCAGTGCTTCGGGCAACTGATCATTAAACACCCGGGCCCCGAGACTGCCTCCCACCACCAGCAGGCGCAAAGCGCCGCCACGGCCGGCCATACGCTGCCCGGGTTCCTGCAGCGTGGCCAGGTCACCCCGCACCGGATTTCCGGTACACCGGGTAACCACGTCTGAACCAAAGCTACCGGGGAACGCCTCCAGTACCGTAGCCGCGAAGCGCACAAGAAGCCGGTTGGTCAGCCCGGCGACGGCATTCTGTTCATGAATCACCAATGGCGTGCGCGTCAGCCAGGCAGCCAAACCACCCGGGCCCGTCACGAACCCGCCCATGCCCACCACGCAATCCGGACGAATCCGACGCAAAACGGTATAGGCCTCACCGAGCGCGCGCATCAGGCGGAAGGGTGCCGCGAACAGGGCCAGCTTGCCCTTGCCACGGAGACCGGAAATATGAATCAGCGAAAGCGCAATATCGGTGCCTTCAATCAATCGCTGCTCCATTCCGCCACTGGCACCCAGCCAGTGCACCTCGTGCCCTCTCGCCTGAAGTGCTCGTGCGGTGGCCAGGGCCGGGAAAACATGGCCACCGGTACCTCCTGCCATCATCAGGAAACGGCGCGGGCTAGTCATAGGCTGCTCCCCCGCGCTGTTTTGGCGCGGTCGACTCCCGGCTGCGTTTCTCCTTGTCCAGCCGTTCCATTTCCACCCGGGCCAGAACGCCCAGGCAAATAGACATGATCATCAGACTTGAGCCACCGTAACTGACCAGCGGCAGGGTCAGCCCCTTGGTCGGCAACAGGCCGGTGCTGACCGCCATGTTGATGCCGGCCTGCAGGCCCACCAGCAGGCTGATCCCATAGGCATAGCAGGCGGCGAACGGCATCTCGGCCTTTTCCGCCCTGCGCGCGATCACAAAACCGGCGACCACCAGGACTGTGAACAGGCCGAGTACCAGTAATGAGCCGACCAGCCCGAACTCCTCGGCGATAATGGCGAAGATGAAATCGGTGTGGGCCTCTGGCAGATAAAACAACTTCTGCACCGAGTTCCCCAGCCCGACACCCGTCCATTCCCCCTGGCCGAAGGCAATCAATGACTGGGTGAGCTGGTAACCGGTGTTGAACTGGTCCTTCCAGGGATCCAGATAGCTGACGACCCGCTTCAGGCGGTATGGCTGGGTAACGATCAGCAGGGCCCCGATCACCACCAGCACCGCGATCAGCGGCACGAACCGGCTTAGCCGGACCCCGCTCAGGAAAATCATGCCCGCGGCTGCGGTGACCAGCACGACCGTGGCTCCGAAATCGGGCTGAATAACCAGCAGTACCGAGGCCACACCCAGTACCACCAGCGGTTTCAGGAACCCCGCCCAGGTATTCAGCAGCTCCTCCCGCCGACGCACCACATAACCGGCGAGATAGGCAATAAGACACAGCTTGGCCACCTCGGACACCTGGACGTTAAACAGCCCGAACGGGATCCAGCGTGTGGATCCATTAACCGTGCGCCCCAGCGGAGTCAGTACCAGGATCAGCGACAGCAGACCAATTCCCAGCAGCAGCCAACCACTGCGCTCCCACCAGGAGATTGGTACGTTCGCAGCGACCAGGGCCAGCGTGGCGCCCATAACCGCAAACACCAGTTGCCGGATCACGTAGTGGTAGCTGTTCCCCATGGTTTCCGCCGCCATGTCCATGGACGCGGACGAGATCATCACCACGCCTATCACCAGCAGGGCCGCGGCACTGATCACCAGCATTGGCAACGGTTGAATCTGGCCCAGCCATTGCCGCCGGTTCGGAGTCGAAACGCCCGCCTGCATCACAGCGCCTCCACCAGGGTCCGGAACTGATCTCCGCGATCGCCATAATCGCGGAACATGTCAAAACTGGCACAGGCGGGAGACAGCACAACACGATCTCCAGCCTCGGCTACCGCCGCCGCCTCGGATACCGCCGCCGCCAGCGAGCTGGCGTGGCGAACCATAACCTGCCCCCCGAGTGCACCGGCTATCTGTCCGGCATCGCGGCCAATCAGCACCACGCACCGGCAATGCAACATGGCCGGCGCCTGCAACGCGGCAAAGTCCGCCCCCTTGCCATCGCCTCCGGCAATCAGAACCACTTTGCCGTGATCCGGCACCAGGCTTTCAATCGCCGCCACAGTGGCACCCACGTTGGTGCCCTTGGAATCGTTGATGTAGTCCACGCCATCCAGGTGACGAACGAACTCACAGCGGTGGGGAAGACCCCGGAATGCCCGGGCGACCTGCAACATCGCATCCATCGGCAAACCCACCGCGTGGCCAAGGGCCAGCGCCGCCATCACATTGCTGATGTTGTGGCGACCCATCAACCGAAGATCGCTGGCCCGTATCAGATTGTCGAAGCCGAACGTTATCCAGGCTCCCTCATCATCATCCCGGGTACTGAAGGTCTCCGGATTCACACGATGAAAGCCGAAACACAGGAACCTCAGGGTATCCCTGGCCATCGGTGTGCTCAGGGCATCGTCCAGATTCACGATGGCATTCCTGCAACCGCGGAATATGCGCTGTTTGGCCTGAAAATACGCCATCTTGTTGACGTAACGGTCCATGTGATCATCACTGACATTCAGCACCGTCGCGGCCTCGGCGTTGAGTTCCCGGGTGGTCTCCAACTGAAAGCTCGACAGCTCCAGAACATAGAGATCCGCGCCTTGTCCCAGCAGGTCAAGGGCGGGGGTGCCGATATTACCCCCCACCTGTACCTGGCGGCCGGCGGCCCGTGCCATCTCGCCGACCAGTGTGGTCACTGTGGTCTTGCCATTGGAGCCGGTGATGGCAATGACCGGCGCATCGGCGGCTTCGGCAAACAGATCGATATCACCACGGATCTGCGCACCGCCTTTGGCCGCTTCCGCAATGGCCGGCTCGGCGATGCTGATGCCCGGGCTGACCACCAGCTCGTTGAAGCCGGCAAACAGCTCGGCGTCGAAGCGGCCAAGGTACACCGGAAGGTCTGGCCAACGAGCCTTTAATTCATCCAGGCCCGGCGGCGTCATTCGGCTGTCCGCCACCGACACATCCCGGCCCTGTTCGGACAGATAGCGCACGCAGGAAAGCCCGGTTTTACCGAGCCCTACCACCAATGTGCGACGATCCGAAACAATGACACTCATAATCGATGCAACGCCCTATCGTATTTTCAGACTGGCAATGCCAATCAGAACCAGAACCACGGTAATCACCCAGAACCGGACAATAACGCGCGGCTCCGGCCAGCCCTTGAGCTCAAAATGATGATGCAGGGGCGCCATGCGAAATATCCGGCGCCCTGTCAGCCGGAATGACGCGACCTGCAGAATCACGGATATCGTCTCCATGACAAACACACCGCCCATGATGAACAGCACGATTTCCTGGCGAACGATGACGGCCACAACACCAAGCGCGGCACCGAGCGCCAGCGCACCCACGTCGCCCATGAAGACCTGTGCCGGGTAGGTGTTGAACCAGAGAAATCCAAGCCCGGCGCCGACCAGGGCGCCGCAGAACACAATCAGCTCACCAGTGCCCGGCAGGTGCGGTATCAACAGATAATTGGCGAACTGGGCGTGGCCGGAGACATAGGCGAATATACCCAGGGCACCCGCCACCATAACGGTGGGCATAATAGCCAGGCCATCAAGGCCATCGGTCAGATTCACCGCATTGCTGCTGCCAACAACCACGAAATAGCTCAGCAGGATGAACAGTACCGGGCCCAGAGTCAGTGACACCTCTTTGACAAAAGGCACGTACAGCGAGGTCTCTTGCGGCAACGCGGAGCTGAAGTACAGCACGATTGCCGCAGACGCACCGACCACCGACTGCCAGAAGTACTTCCAGCGCCCCGGAAGACCCCGCGGGTTGCGTTCAACCACCTTGCGATAGTCATCAACCCAGCCAATGGCACCGAACAGCAGTGTGACCAGAAGAGTGACCCAGACATAGCGGTTACCGAGGTCCGCCCACAGCAGCGTGCTGATGCCAATAGCCACCAGAATCAACGCCCCACCCATGGTGGGTGTGCCCGCTTTGCTC
>CBIHLH010000168.1:0-7156 GCA_966210405.1 uncultured Marinobacter sp. | reverse complement strand
TTGAGGTGGACCCCATCAGTTGGACAGCTTGATGGTGCAGTTAAGCTCTGATCCGCTGTATTCCCGGCTCAAGCTGCCAGGGTCATGGGTTGTTGGTAGTACACCTCATCCGGTGTTTGGTAATCAAGGGCCTGATGGTACCGGGTCTGATTGTAATGCCGGAAGTACCGGTTAAGCGCCTGCTTCAAGTGGTGTCCGTCCTCGAAGGCCGTGAGGTAGGCGCACTCGTACTTGACGCTACGCCAGAGCCGTCCCACGAAAATGTTGTCGTGGTAGCAGCCCTTGCCGTCCATGCTGATCCGGATGCCATGTTCTTTGAGAACGCCTGTGAAGGCTTCACTGGTGAACTGGACGCCCTGATCGGTATTGAAGATTTCCGGCGTTCCATGGCGCTGCAAAGCCTCCTCCAGGGCATCAATGCAGAAGTCCGTGTCCATGGTGTTTGAGACCCGCCAGGACAGCACCTTGCGGCTATGCCAGTCGATGATGGCGACCAGGTACATGAAGCCCCGGGCCAGCGGGATATAGCTGATATCTGTTGCCCAAACCTGATTGGGGCGGTCGATTTTCAGCCCTTTGAGCAGGTACGGATAAACCTTATGCCCGTCACCCGGAATGCTGGTTCTGGGACGCGGATACACCGCCTGAATGCCCATAGTGCGCATCAGGCGCTGAACCCGCTTGCGGTTTATCCGATGGCCTTGGCGTTCCAGGTGGACGCGCATCTTGCGAGAGCCATAGTACGGCGTTTCCAGGTGCTGTTGGTCAATCAGGTACATAAGATCCAGATCCTCCTGACACTGTTCACGAGGGACGTAGTACACCGACGAGCGGCTCAGTTTGAGCAGCTCGCACTGGCGTACAAGGCTGATTTGGGGATGACCACGCTCGATCATCGCCAACCGGCGTTGACGGCTTACTGATCGAGCTTGCGCGACAAAAAATCGCGTTCCACCGTCAGCCGGCCGATTTCGCGATAAAGCTCGTCAGAACTGGGCTCGTTGGACTGTTTGCCGGATTTCTTTTTGCCTTCGAAAAGGTCCGAAGCATTGTCCAACAGCTCGCGCTTCCAGGTGCTGACCATGGTTGGATGGATCTCGAATCGGGCCGCAATCTCGGAGGTGGTCTGATCACCCTTGAGGGCGGCCAGGGCGACTTTGGACTTGAATGATGCGCTGTATTGCTTGCGTTTCTTGCTCATGATTCTCCTCCTTGTGGAGATGATGAATCAGAGCTTAGGCACCTGTCCAAATTTCGGGGTCCACTTCAATTGGCTGGTGCCGACAACCATCATTTGCTAACGTGCAAACGGTCCAGGAGGACGTTATCCGTTAGTGAACAAAAGGAATTGGACCATGGATCACAGTGACCGTGAGTATGTCTCTGCTGCCATCAACTTTTTCTGGGGCGATGGCACTGCCTCACCTGAATCCGTCAATGAACGATCCGCAGAGGTCGTCTATACCGCAGTATCGGAGTCGCAATCGTGCTCAGCATCTATGGACCTGGTACCCAGGCCCACCGGTGGTAAGCCCGGGATTTCCTATATCGTGAAGCAAGTGGCGGGTATTGGTAAAAATATCGCTTCCGGCAACGAGAAGATTTATTACATCTGCAAGCTTCAGGTCAGCCAGAACTTCCGCTCTGAAATCCACATGGCATTAAAGGGAATTTGATATGTTCAAGATTTTATTGGCTGCTGTTTCTTTGAGTTTGTCCTTTGGCGTTCAGAGCGGTGATCACGTCGAACTCGTGTATTCCGAATTGAGATTCAGCATTCCCGCAGGCTTCACTGTTGTTGGTGATATTGGCGACAGCCAGAACATGCTGATCTTCCGGTATGGTGATGAGCCCGGTAAACAGTTTCTGGCGTTCGCGGACATGACCGACGATCAAACGGTGGATTACGGCTGCCCCGCAGGCGCGTTCTTTAAGGCTGTTTTTTTTGAGACAACTGCAGCCGAGTGTGATCAAACGTTGATCCAGGCTATGCAGGAGAATTTTGTCGTTGGCCGAAAGGTGGACACCTGGTCAAAGGATACCTATTCCCTCGCCTACTCCAGCCACGGGGACAAGGCCTTCCTGTTTGTTATTGGCGATGATGCAAAGCTGCTCAAGATCGACTCCGATTTTCTTGATGGCGAGTCCCTCAAACGCATTGCTGACGACATTTAGCGCCAGGGAATATGAACTCTACCTCTGATTCGCTAATCGAAGTTACCGTTGCGTTCTGGGGACCCAACAGGACATGCTCCAATGCCCCAAACAACTGCTAGCCTGTTACTGACGGAAGCATTTGTGGAGGCGAGACCCATGCCCTACAGCAGCAATTCAGAATTGCCGGCGAGTGTACGCAACAACTTGCCAGGCCATGCCCAGGAGATCTATCGCAAAGCGTTCAATTCCGTCTGGGATGAATACAGCGATCCCGAAGACCGCCGGGGCAATGCCGGCCGGGAAGAGACGGCCCATAAGGTGGCCTGGGCGGCAGTAAAAAAGGAATACCACAAGGAAGGCGACAAGTGGGTGAAAGGTTAAATGTGAAACCGACAGTTAACTTGGGCCCCACCTATTTTTGAAGAACGCCCGGCACGGGGCTGAGGCGTGCACAGAATAAGGAACCATTGATGAATGGCGAATGCCTCTGCGGCCAGGTCTCATTCCGGGTGACCGGCGCCCTGCCCGACTTTTACCAGTGCCATTGTTCCCTGTGTCGCAAGGTCACGGGATCGTCTGCCAACGCCGCGACTTTCGTTCACCAGAAGGCTTTCCGTTGGCTGTCCGGGGAGGCGCACATCCGCACCTATAGTAAGCCAACCGGGTACCGCTCTGACTTTTGCGGGGAATGTGGCAGCCCGGTGCCTAACCCTCTCAGAAACACGGATCTGGTGTGGATTCCGGCGGGGCTGCTGGAGGATGCGGGCAACGCCCGGGTTCGGGTTCATCTTCACACAGGCTCCATTGCCACCTGGGCACGGGAATCAGAGAATTGCGTTAGGCTGGAGGGCGGTCCGGAGAGCCTGGATGCCCTGTATCGAATCCTTGAGCAGTACGGCGAAAAACAATGCACCCAGTCCGGGCCACTTTAATTGTCGTCCTGTAGATCCGACAACAGGATGACTCGATCCGCCGACGCAATCGTTTCTTTTCGGTGGGCAACCATAACTCGGGTTATGCCCATGGCGGCGATATTGCTGCTGACCTTTTTCTCCAGTTCGTCATCAAGATGGCTGGTTGCTTCATCTAGAAACAGGATAGTGGGATTGCGATAAAGCGCGCGGGCGATCAATATACGCTGTTTTTGGCCACCCGATAGCACGGTGCCCATGTCGCCTACCAACGTGTTGTATCCCATTGGCATTGAAGCAATGTCTTCATCGATACCGGCCATGGCCGTTGCTTTTCTCATCTGAGCCTCATCGGGCTCAGTGCTGAAAAATGTTATGTTGTCATGCAGTGAGCCGGAAAAAAGCTGATCGTCCTGCATCACAACTCCGATAGCATCACGATAGCGCCCCAGGCCGAAATGACCAATCGGTTGGCCGTCGATGCTGACATCGCCTTCGGTCGGTTTTAGAAGGCCTATCAGTACTTTCATGAGAGTGGTTTTCCCACACCCGGAAGGACCGGTTAACGCAACGGATTCACCCGGATTGATACTGAACGACAAGTTTTGAAAAATCGGGGTCTCCATTTCTGAGTAACTGAAAGTCAGTCCTTTAACATCGATTTGGCCGACAGACTTTGTCTCCGTTTCACTGTCAAAACCGAGGTTCTCTATCTCAGTCAATGCGATGTCGGCAATACGGTCCCGGTGTAATCCAAGCAAAATGATTTGTATGATTGCCTCGATGAAGCTGGCAGCCTTCTCCTCGAAATTGCTTTTCCAGCTTATAATGGCAAACAGTACACCAATTGTTAATTCCCCCTGTATAATCAGCTTCGCACCGACCCATATTACAATGACGTTTAGCACGCCGAACAAAAGTGTATTTACACCTTCTAACCAGATCTCTAACCGGTTGACCCGAATCTCACTGTTTATGGCGTCGGCTGTTCTGTTCTGCCAGCTGATTTCTCTGTCTTGCTCACCGCGCATGATTTTTATGCTTTGGTTACCGCGTACCGTCTCAAGAAAATTGCTGTCTCGTTTGGCGGTATCGATGATTTGGGCTTCAGAGCGCCTGCGCAGTGCATTGAAGGATCCGAGCCGAATGAGAGCATACAAGAAAGTTGCTGCAAGGATAATAAATGCCAAGGTTGGGCTGTAAAGAAAGAGTAGTCCCAGTGTAATAACGATCATTACACCGTCAATCAGTGCCGCAAGGACACTGCCGGTAATCGTGTCGTTCACTGAGTCCATAGAGCTGAACCGCGACTGAACATCACCGACATGTCGCAGTGCAAAAAACTGATGCGGCAGGTAGATCATATGGCGAAACAACCGAGCTGCCATTCTGAAATTCAGGGTTTTACTGAAGTAGAGTAATAACCAGGATCGAAATACTTCTGCCACGGTAGTCAATACAGCAACGATTAAAAAACCAATACCGATAATGGTCAGCATGCTGCTGTCCGCACTCGCTAGTGCGGTATCTGTTACAATCATTATCATAAAGGGCGTCAGGAGAAGCAGGCCCTGAAGAACGAGTGACACCAGGAGAATTTGTGCAATTAAGCCTTTCATACCCGTTAGGGGAGGAATAAGACTCCGGAACGATAGAGGGTTACGTTCATCCTTCTTGACAAACTTGTCACCTGGTCTGAGTTCAAGTGCGACACCGGTAAAATGCTGATCAAACTCCTTTCGGGAAAGGTTGAGTATGCCTCGGGCAGGGCAATGTATGCATATGCCAGATACGTTTACTGACTTTAAAACCACGAAGTGATTCATGTCCCAATGCAGAATAGCGGGTAGAGCGAGTTCGCTGATAACATTACTCTCAAGCTTTAATGGTCTAGGGATAAATCCCAGTGACACCGCTATATTCATTACTTGTAATAAGGTGGAGCCTTTGAGTGATATTGGGTGCTTTTTTCGCAATGTCTGAAGGTCAATGCGGTGACCATGATAATTAGCGACCATGGCCACACAGGCCAGCCCACACTCAGACGCCTCCGATTGCTGAATGACAGGTAAGCCTTGAGAGGAAGAAAAGCGTAGCTTCAGGGTCATGGGGTTTGCAGCCTTGCTCGTAGGCGGTAGAGGGGGTCAAGCAGCCATTCGTGAATTCGAAGGCTGTCAAGCATGATGTCAGCGCGTAGCGTCATGTCAGGTCTGAGACGAATGGGCACTCCCTGATTGGTCTTCAGTGGATCATCCAGTTCGACGGTCACAGGGTACATGGTCGCGCCCTGCGGGAAAGAAAAAGGGGCATCCAGGTCCTGGGCGGACAGCGCCGCGCTCCCAATAGCGACAACTCGTCCCATGCCATTACCGAATCTCTGATACGGAAACGCATCGTATTTGAGACGCACGTGCTGCCCGACTTCGATGAACCCGATGGCATCCGGTGGCACATATATGGTGGCCTCCAGATCGTTCAGACTGGGTCGCAAGATCGTGACCATATCGTTGGCATTTAAAAGTTGGCCGAATTGAGGCGGAGCTACACTGACATAGCCGGAAACGGGCGCCTTGATCAGGGTGACGGACGCTGCGGTCAACTTCTGAAGCTGAGCTTCGTAGTCCAGCTTCAATTCTTGTAACTCTTTGACTTCAATTTGATGTGTGATGTGTAATAATCCGAGTTCCTCTTCAAGCTCTCGGCGCTCCGTCCGGAGGGTGGTAAGCTCCCCCTTGAGTTGCAGTTGTTCGTCCAGTTGCACGAGATGATCCAGCCGCGCGCCATCAACCTCATCTACTGTATTCAAGCGACTTTTTCGGTTTCGGGTAGCCCGCTCCAGCCTCTCGCCAGTCAGCGAGCGTTCGCGGGCATTCAAATCAAGACGGGCCGCAATTTGTGTTTCGCGAATCTCCAGTCGGTTAATTCTGTTTTTGATGCGTAATTTCTGAAGCGATTGCTTGGCTTGTATGAGCTTGGCCTTTTGGGCCAAGGCTTCTAACCGCTGGGAAATGTTTTCAGTTTCTAGTTGGCTGTTGGTGCCCAGTTCACTGGAATACCGAGGACGCTCGATTCTCGCTATGGTCGCGCCAGCGGGGATTTTTTGGCCTAACTTAACGTTAATCTCCTGCACCACTCCGCCAGCGGACGCCCGTATGACTGACTGCCCCGACTTTGGGACCAGAACACCGGCAACAACCTCCGTACGGGTGTACTCCCCAAAGTAAAGATATAATCCAATAATGGTTGCTATAAATAGCAGGACAGCGGACGTCAGCAGCATACCGGGTGTCGTCAGGTTGATCGTTTCGCCAAATCCCGTGTCTACAAAAGACTCTTGTGATTGCCGACGGAACAGCTCATCGCGCATGGGGCACTTTCCGTTAATCCTACAGCTACTTGTAATGACGAAAAAAAAATACTACTTTCGTCAGGAGACAGTCGTGTGTTGAGGGTTGTGATCGCGAGGACGAAACAAAGAACCGATGTTGAATCGGCAGTCGACCGTTATGCAATCGGCAGATATTAAAAGAGGATTCCCGTTGGCGCGGGAATCCTCCCACACTAGTTAGTGTTTAAGGATAAGCGCTATCACTACCCTTTGTTTCTGTCCCTGAAGTGTTTGACCAGGCCAACGATTGAACTCGCTGCCGTGATGAGGGCGAACCATATGACCCCGCCAGACACTTCTTTGCACTCTTCGACGGTCAGTTCGCGCATGTTGCCGCGATGATCTTGCGTTTTTGATACAGAGTTTTTCATATTGTGGTGCTCCAATTGAATTGAACTTGAGATGATGTAGTGCCTGAGCGGCGATGCCACGCCGCTCAGGCACGTAAAAAAATATAGCATGGATTAATCTGGGTGCTTCGGGGGTGATTGGGGAGTACGGTTTTTTCGTATTGACAAAAAAGTTAATTAAATCAAATCGGTAAATGTTGCAAATTTTTGACAATTGTCAATTTTCCTGGTTTTCGAACTTTGGCACTGAATGTACTCTGAAGAGACCTCATAATTTAGTGAAATCAACTATTTTCTCTCTGATTTCGAAGAATTTTTCTATGGATAAGGGTGCCAGATGGAGTGTCGGC
>CBIHLH010000167.1:0-7329 GCA_966210405.1 uncultured Marinobacter sp. | reverse complement strand
GGTGATCCAGGACCTGCACCAGAACGATCTGATGAATGAAGAGGTCTGGGGGCTGGTCCCCCGAGATATATACCAGGCCCTGGCGCTGAATCTGCTGCTCGATCCGGACACCCACCTGGTCAACCTGACCGGCTCCGCCGGTTCCGGTAAAACCATCCTGGCCCTGGCCGCCTGCATCGAGATGACCGTCGCCAGCAAGCTGTACAAGCGCATCATTGCCACCCGTTCCACCCAGGGTCTGGATGAGGATATCGGCTTCCTGCCCGGCACCGAAGCGGAGAAAATGGAGCCCTGGCTGGGCGCCATCGTCGACAACCTGGAAGCGCTGCACGAGGACGACGAGAACATGACCGCCAGCGTGGATTACATCCTCAGCAAGGTGCCCCTGCACTTCAAGTCCATGAACTACATCCGTGGCCGCAGCTTCCAGCACAGCCTGATTATCATCGACGAGTCCCAGAACCTGACCCCGCACCAGATCAAGACCATCATTACCCGGGCCGGCAACGGCTCCAAGGTGATCTGCCTGGGCAACCTGGCGCAGATCGATACGCCCTACCTCAGCGCCCTGAGTTCCGGCCTGACCTACATGACCGAGCGCTTCAAGGGCTTCCGGCACGGTGGCCACATTCATCTGCAGGGGGTTCCGCGCTCGGTGCTGGCGGAGTTTGCCGAAGCCAATCTCTGAGCCTGCGCAATGAGCCCGGGGTCAGAACGATCATTCTGACCCCTTTTTCACGCTGACCCCGCCTTGAAAACGCCCCCTCAATCCTTGAACTGGGCCTTGTCCAGCCCGTGCTTCTTCATCTTGTCGTACAGGGTTTTCCGGGCAATGCCCAGTTGCACCATGGTGTCCTTGATACTGCCGTGGCAGGCATTCAGGGCACTGATGATGGTGGAGCGTTCGAAGCCGTCCATCATTTCGGTCAGGGTCTGCCGGCCGGCAACGTTGTCGGGGCCGGCTGGCTCATTCTCTTCCAGGGCTGCCGGCCCCAGCAGCACGTAGCGCTCAGCGAGGTTTCGCAATTCACGGACATTGCCCGGCCAGGTGTGTTGCATCAGGCGGGCGGCCTGGCCGGCCCCCAGAGGGATACTTTCCCGGTCGTAACGGGCGGCGGCAATCAGTACGAAGTGGTGAAACAGCATCGGGATGTCGTCCTTGCGTTCCCGCAGGGCCGGGATATCCACTTTCACCACGTTCAACCGGTAATAAAGGTCTGAGCGGAACTCACCCTCGTCACTGAGTTTTTTCAGGTCTGACTTGGTGGCGGCGATGATCCGGACATCCACTTCCTGCACCTGGTTACTGCCAAGGCGCTCCACTCGCTGCTCTTCCAGCACCCGCAGCAGTTTCACCTGCAATGACAGCGGCATGCTTTCCACCTCATCCAGGAACAGAGTCCCCCTGTGGGCGTGCTCGATTTTACCGATACGGCGTTTATCGGCCCCGGTAAAGGCACCGGCCTCATGGCCGAAAAGCTCGCTCTCGATCAGGTTTTCCGGCACTGCGCCACAGTTGATGGCAACAAAGTTATGGGCACCTCGGGGACTGTTTTCATGGATGTAACGGGCCAGTGCATCCTTGCCCGAGCCGGTCTCGCCATGGAGCAGAATATTGGCGGAAATATCCAGAATGGGGTCGATGGTCGCCATCACTTTCTGCATGGATGGCGAATCACCAAGAATACGCGGCCCCGGCCGGGCCAGGTGTTTCAATTGCGCCTTCAGGCGGCGGTTTTCAAGGGCGAGCTGACGTTTTTCCAGGGCGTGACGCAGCAGCTCAATCAGCTCATCGTGATCAAACGGTTTCTCGATAAAATCATAGGCCCCCTGCTGCATGGCAGTAACCGCAGTACTGATATCGCCCTGGCCGGTGAGAATAATCACCGGGATGGCATCGTCCACGGCCCGGATGGCCTCCAGCATGTCCAGCCCATCCATTTCCGGCATGTTGTAGTCGCACAACACAACGCCGTTATAGTCCGGGGAAATGCTCTCAAGCCCGCTCTGGGCATCGGCGAAACATCGGATTGGCAGGTCTTCCAGGGTCAGGGTCTGGGCGATGGCCTGGCGAATGTGCGGGTCATCATCCACAAAAATTACCGAAGGTTCTGTCATTCCCTTGTCTCCCGCTTTTTCAGGGTTAATACAAACTCCGCCCCCGGACCGTCCGTCCGGTTATGGCCGGTCAGCCGGCCTCCGAGCGCGTCCACAATCTGCCGTGAAATCGACAGGCCCAGGCCCAGCCCCTGCTTGACGGATTTCGTGGTAAAAAACGGCTCGAACACCTGCTCGGTATTACCCGGCAGGCCGGAGCCGTTATCACGCACGGTGCAGCACCAGTTCTGATCACCGTCGGTGATATCAATGGTGATTTCCGGCGTCTCCAGCCCTTCCACCGCCTGGACGGCGTTGGCCAGCAGGTTCACCATCACCTGCTCGATCCGGATCAGATCGCCGTGGCACTGGACTGGCGCCGGCGGACGGCGCCAGTGAATCCGGATACTCGAACTGTTCTGCTGCGCGGTGATGATCTTGAGAGCCGCATCCACGGCCAGCCGGAAATCAACAATGGCAGGCGGCCCCTCCGATTTGCGGGCAAACACTTTGAACTGCCGGGTAAGCTCCGCCATCTTGTCACACAGGCTGACGATCTCGCGAAGGTTGGCGTCCACCATCTCACCCGCGCCCTTCTCGAGAAAGCGCCGGCTGTTGCGGGCGTAAGTCTGGATCGCGGTCAGCGGCTGGTTCATTTCGTGGTTCAGGCCAGCCGACATTTGCCCCAGCACCGCCAGCTTGGCAGCCTGGATCAGCTCCTGCTGGGTCTCGCGCAACTCGTTCTGGGTGCGCTCGCGTTCGTGGACTTCTGCCAGCAGTTGCCGATTCGAACGCTCGAGATCTACTGTCCGCTCGGCAACTCTGCGTTCCAACTGCTCGCCACGAAGCGCCAGTTCCGCTTCACGGCGATAGCGCTCGCGCAGATATAGCCAGGTAAGCAGACCACCAAAGAAAATAACCACTCCACCAGTGACAAATCCAAGCCGGGTCCAGAGCACAGGCCGGGTACTCACCATAACCTGCAAAGCCCAGTCAAGCCTCGGCAGAGGGGTTCTGATACTCAGGTATTCCCGGGAACTGCCGTCTTCCAAAACCCGGATCTTGCCAGACTGCGCAGACAATCCGAAGGGCTTTTCCAGCACTTCAAAATCAATAGGACGCAACGCGCGGTCAGGGTACCTTCGGCGGGAAGCCTCACCGGGCCCTTCGGCTTCCGGGCCATTAAAATCCCGGTACAACCAACTCGGCTTGCTGGCCAGAAAACTGATACCGGCCTGATCCAGCACCACCATTTCTGCCTCCTGCAGTGATGCAGGCCGGTGCCATTGGGATTCCAGTTCATGTACCAGGACCTTCACTGCAATCACACCCAGTATGGCACCACGGTCGTTACGCACGGGATGGGAAAAGTACAGGCCACGAACGCCCGACATGGAACCCAGCGCAAAGTAGATAGCCGAATCGCCGGTTTCCATGGCATCACTGAAATAGGGCCGGAAATGGTAACTCTGGCCCACAAAACTGTCGGCCTGAAGGTAGTTACTGGCCGCGATGGTCAGCCCGGTGGTATCCAGCAGATACACATCGGAGCTGCCAACAATGGTCGCCATCCGCTGCATTTCCTCATTCGCCTGCAGGATAATGCCGGTGTCATCAGGAGAACTCAGGGCCGCTTCCAGCAACGGGTGCTCGGCCATCAGTTCGGGGATAGGCAGATAACGATTCAGCTCATTGGCAACCAGTTGGCGGTAACGGAAGGACTCCTCCAGACTTTCCTGTTCCACCTGCCGATAACCGGCCCAACCTCCCAGCGTCCAGGACACCAGGAGGGTAAGGCCGAAAATAAGAAACGCGCCAATCCGGTAGGACATAAACCCGGTTCCTGAAAAAACCGCTAGCGTAGCGTCCGGAACCGGGCAGGACAACCGTGCAATGGCACCATTGCCCTGCCCTTCACGGGATCAGGCCACCGCAGGTGCCAGGCGCAGCCTGCGCTGGCGCTGGACCAGGAACGAGATCACCGCCAGGGCGACACCGGCCACATCCGTCCACAGGCCGCCTTCGATCATCAGCAGTGCCGAGACAATCAGCATGATGCGCACCGGCCAGGGGGCTCTGATCTGGCCAAACCAGCCCAGCACACCACCAGACAGCAGGTACACCCCGAAGGTGGCCGTCACCAGGGCACGGGCGATGGTGAACCAGTCCCCTTCCATCAACAGCGCGCTGTTGTAGAAGAACATGAACGGCACGATGAACGCCGCAATGCCGATCCGGAACGACGCCACCGAGGTTTCCATGGCATTGGCTCCGGAAATACCCGCCGCCGCATAGGATGCCAGGGCAACCGGCGGCGTAATGGCCGATACCACCGCGAAGTAGAACACGAAGAAGTGCGCCGTGAGCGGCTCAATCCCCAGTTGCACCAGGCCCGGCGCCACCACCGATGCGGCCACGGCATAGGCCGCCGTGGTGGGCATTCCCATGCCCAGCAGGATGGAAATGAACATGGCGAAAATCAGCGCCAGCAAATGGCTGGCCTCGGCGACATCCAGCAACAACACCGAGAACCGGGCACCAACACCGGTGAGTGAAATCACACCCACGATGATACCCGCTGCCGCACAAACGACGATAATCTGAATTGCCATTACGGAAGCAATATCCAGCGCCCGCAAAATGGCGCGTATCCCCATCTTGTTGGGTGTTAACCAGCTCACTACCGCAGCGGATACCGTAGCCAGCGTACCGGCACGAATCACCGAATACCCCTGGAACAGGGCGTAGATCAGGATGATGATGGGAATAAACAGATAAACCTGCTTGATCAGCTTGCGAAGCTTCGGCAGTTCGTCCTCACGCATACCGCGCATGCCCAGTTTCGCGGCCTCGAAGTCCACCATAAAGTAGACTGACGCAAAATACAGAATCGCGGGAATAACGGCCGCAATGGCAATTTCGGTATAAGGAATACCGGTAATCTCCGCCATAATGAACGCGCCGGCGCCCATGATCGGCGGCATGATCTGCCCACCGGTAGACGCTGCTGCCTCCACGGCTCCTGCCGATTTCTTGGAGTAACCCACTTTCTTCATTAGCGGGATGGTCAGTGAACCGGTGGAAACCACGTTACCGGCACTGGTGCCATTGATCATGCCCATAAGGCCGGAAGCGAAGATTGCCACCTTGGCCGGGCCACCCCGGGAACGACCAGCGGCCGCAAAGGCAAAATTGACGAAATAATCACCAACTTTGGAGGCCTGCAGAAAGGCTGCAAAGATGATAAAGAGAATAATATAGGTAGACGACACCGCCGTTGTGGGGCCAAGTATCCCGGCGCCAGTATACACCTGACTGAAAAAGCGTTTGACTGACATCCCCGGATACCCGAGAAAGCCCGGCAAATAGGGCCCGGCAAACACATAGGCCAGAAAAATCAGGGCAATCACCACCAGAGCCATCCCCGCAACACGGCGGGTCAATTCCAGAATCAGTGCGCTACCCGCCACGGCGGCAAACGATATGCCCACCGGTGCAAAAGGAGTGCCCGTAGACATGCGGATGCTGGTGTCAAAAACAATGACCAGATAAGTGGCAACAGATACAGAGCAGACCATCAGCACCAGATCCGGCAAACTGAACCGGGAGCGTTCTCGCTGGTGAAACCAGCTCGCAACAATACCGACAGCAGTTGCCGCTATCAGGGGCCAACCGAAATGCCACGTCTCAAGCGCCACGTCAATTCTGCGGGCACCTTCCTGAAGAAGATAGTGAAAGGTAGCCGCCTGATAAAGCGAATACAGTGCCGGCAATAACGCCAGGCTGGCAAGCCAGGTGGTCCAGCGGTGCCGGGAGTCATCGTCTTCGGCCTGCACAAACCGGGCACCGGCATACAACATAAAACCGAGAAACAACGCACCGGCCACGTGAATAATCCGGTACGACCAACTTTCAATAGGTGCAACGTTCAGCGTGAACAGATGAAATGATGAATAGGCAATGGTCAGGACAGTAACCAGCTTCAGAAGCCCGCCACTAAACAGCCGACGATTCGCCTCAACCGGTTCTTCATCAACATTATGCGCCAGTATATGATCGTCATCCTGGAGAACCTCGGGAGACGACGTGCTTGGTGATTGATCAGACATGTTCGAACCTGCAAACAAAGAGGCCGGGGAATGTTACCCGACTCAGGGGGCTGGAAAGCCCCCTGAGTCAGCACGTTTATGGATGGATCTGGTTCTCAGGGATTTCGAAGCCATTCTCGTTGAACCAACGAGCAGCACCGGGATGCCACGGCAGCACCTTGTTAAACGTGTAGTTTTCCGGAATGGTTGTTTCAGCCGCCTTGTGAATGGATACCATGCGATCATTATTCTCCATGGTCAGCTTGACCGCCTCATAAACCAGGCTGTCCGGTGCTTCACAGTTAGCGATAGCGAAGTTCCACATGGAAACCACATTGGAAGGCTCTTCCAGTGACTGGTAAGTGCTTGCTGGAATAACAAACTCCGATACCGGGAACGATTCTGTTATCGTCTTGATCTGCTCGTCAGTCATACCAATGATGTTGACGTCTGTCTGAACTTCCAACTGACTAACAGCGGGAATTGGAATACCAGCGGCAAAGGCAATGACATCAATCAGACCATCCTGCAACTGTGTGCCAAGATCAGTCCAGCTTCCGTTGTGGCGTTCGAACTTAACACCGAGTGTTTCCATCATGCGCGGGAAGTAGGTGTCTGAAGTAGAGCCCGCCGGACCAAAACCAATGCTGGCACCATCCGGAATTTCATCAATTGAGGTAATGCCTGAATCCGTCAGCGTTGTGATGGAGAACGGCGTCTCATACATAGGGAATATGGCGCAGACATTATCCATCTGAAGGCCGGGTGCCAACGGACTGTTGCCTTCCAGCGACTCTCTGGCCGGGCCCATGGTGGTGAGACCAAAAATCAGTTCACCAGTGTGCACCAGGGCCATGTTCTGAACCGGGCCACCGGTAATTTCGGCGCCGCCGGATATGCCCAGTTCGTCTGCTACGAAATTGGCCCAGCCAGAACCATAGGCGAAGTAGGTGCCGCCCTGGCTTGCCGTACCTACGGTAAAGTTGTCCGGCCAGCCTTCACGATCCTGGGCGGCAACCGGATTGGCCACAACCAGGGTAGAAGCGAACGCTGCCGCCATGACGAGTTGGGTTTTCATAAAAGAATGCTCCCCGTTTCATTTTGTTTGTTTGGGTTCTCGACGTCGCCCGGCAAGGGCGCCGTT
>CBIHLH010000166.1:0-7380 GCA_966210405.1 uncultured Marinobacter sp. | reverse complement strand
CTCCCTGGCTGTGCTCAGCGTGCGCGTGGTGGAAGTGATTCCCGGTAAGTCTGTGGTGGGCATTGAAATCCCCAACGAAGAACGGGAAATCGTTCGTCTCAGCGAGGTGCTGGGTGCCCGGGTGTTCGAGGAGTCCAGCTCACCGCTGACCCTGGCATTGGGCAATGACATCGGTGGCAACCCCATGGTGGCCAACCTCTCCAAGATGCCTCACCTGCTGGTGGCCGGTACCACCGGCTCCGGCAAGTCGGTGGGGGTTAATGCCATGCTGTTGAGCATGCTGCTGAAGGCTGGGCCCGAGGACGTCCGGTTTATCATGGTGGACCCCAAGATGCTGGAGTTGAGCATCTATGACGGCATTCCCCATCTGCTGGCGCCGGTGGTTACCGACATGAAGGAGGCAGCCAACGCGCTTCGCTGGTGTGTCGCCGAGATGGAGCGGCGCTATCGCCTGATGGCCAGCCTTGGGGTCCGGAACCTGGCCGGGTATAACCGCAAGATCAAAGACGCCAGGGCGGCCGGCGATCCCATCCTCGACCCACTGTGGAAGCCGGATGAATACCTGGCCAACGATGAACAGGAGCGGCCAGAGCTGGAAACGCTGCCGTTCATTGTCGTGGTGATCGACGAATTCGCCGACATGATGATGATCGTCGGCAAAAAGGTGGAGGAGCTCATTGCCCGTATCGCCCAGAAGGCGCGGGCAGCGGGTATTCACCTTATCCTGGCAACCCAGCGGCCGTCCGTGGACGTGATCACCGGCCTGATCAAAGCCAATATTCCGACCCGGATGTCGTTCCAGGTGTCGTCCAAGATCGATTCCAGAACGGTCCTGGACCAGGGCGGCGCCGAACAGCTGCTGGGTCATGGCGACATGCTCTACCTGCCACCGGGATCGGGCCTGCCGGTCCGCGTTCACGGTGCCTTTGTGGACGACGACGAGGTGCATCGGGTTGTCAGCGCCTGGAAGGCTCGGGGCGAACCGGTTTACGTGGATGATGTACTCAATGGCGCCGAGGGTGAGAGCTTGCCGGGTGTGCCGACACTGGCCGATGGCGGTGACAGCGAGAGCGACGCGCTCTTTGACGAAGCCGTTGCCTTTGTCACCGAAGGACGACGGGTGTCCATTTCCTCCGTTCAGCGCAAATTCAAGATCGGGTACAACCGGGCTGCGAACCTGGTTGATGCCATGGAAGCATCGGGCGTTGTCAGTGCCGCGGGCCATAATGGCGCCCGGGAAGTGCTGGCGCCACCACCACCACGCGACTAGGAGTCCTGTTTCATGCAATCCATTTCCCTGCGTTACCCACTAACCTTTGTCATGGCCTGGCTGTTCAGTGTCGCGGCCGTGGCTCAGGACACCGGCGCCGGGTCCACGGAGGCAGCCGGTGAACTGGCGACCATGCTCAAGAGTTACGAATCCTACCAGGCTGATTTTATCCAGATCGTCGTCAGTGGTAATGGCAATGAAGTTCGTGAGACCCGTGGATCCCTGAAGGCCAAGCGCCCGGGGCTGTTCTACTGGGAAACCCGGGCCCCGCTGCCTCAGTTCATTGTCAGTAATGGCGAGACGGTGGAAGTGTACGATCCGGACCTGGAGCAGGTGACCATCCACAATCTGGATGATCGGGTGCAGACAACGCCGGCGCTGTTGCTCAGTGGTGAGGTTGGCAACCTGGCGGAGACCTACAGGGTTTCCGGGCGCAAGGTGGGTGAGTATACCCGGGAATTCACCCTCGAACCGAAAAGCCCGGATTCGCTGTTCACTTCACTGCGCCTGACCTTCTATAAGGGTGAGTTGCAGGAAATGCGGATGCAGGATTCACTCTCGCAGCTGAGCGTATTGAGCTTCGACAATATCCGGCTGAACCAGCCGGTGAAAACGGAAGCGTTTACGCTGGACTACCCCAAGGGTGTGGACATTATCCGGGACGGAGCCTGATGCAGGACAGCCTGTTCGGGGAACCAACGGGTTTTCGGCCGCTGGCGGCCCGGATGCGCCCGGAATCCCTTGACGAGTACGTTGGGCAGGCTCATCTGGTGGGCCCGGGTAAACCGCTTCGCCGGGCCGTGGAGCAGGGCCAGCTGCACTCGATGATTCTCTGGGGCCCGCCCGGGGTTGGCAAGACAACGTTTGCCCGCCTGCTGGCCAATGTCAGCGACCTCAGTTTTGAGACAGTCTCGGCGGTGCTCAGTGGCGTCAAGGATATCCGCGCGGTTGTCGAGCGTGCCCGGGATCGTAAGCAGTCCCGTGGGCGCGATACGCTGCTGTTTGTGGATGAGGTCCATCGCTTTAATAAAAGCCAGCAGGATGCCTTTCTGCCGCACATTGAAGATGGCACGTTTATCTTTGTCGGCGCCACCACGGAAAATCCGTCCTTCGAACTCAACAGCGCGCTATTGTCCCGCACCCGGGTGTACGTGCTGAAAAATCTGGAGGACGAGGATGTCCTCACACTGCTGAACCGGGCGCTGACCTCGGAGGAGGGCTTCGCTGGCCGCCTGGCTGTGGCCGACGATGTGTTGGCGGTCATGGCGGCGGCCTCCGGTGGCGATGCCCGGAGGGCACTGAACATTCTGGAAGTGGCAGCCGATCTGGCGGAACCGGATGCCGACGGTAACGACCGGGTTTCGCCCGAACAGCTTGAACAGGTGATGCAAACCAGCCTGCGCCGGTTCGATAAGGGCGGCGATGTGTTCTACGACCAGATTTCCGCCCTGCACAAATCGGTCAGGGGGTCGGACCCGGATGGCGCCCTGTACTGGCTGTGCCGGATGCTGGATGGCGGCTGCGATCCCTTATATGTCGCCCGCCGCCTCGCCCGCATCGCCAGTGAGGATATCGGCAATGCCGATCCCCGGGCCCTTCAGTTGAGCCTTGATGCGTGGGATGCCCAGGAGCGTCTGGGCTCCCCCGAAGGTGAGCTGGCGCTGGCCCAGGCGGTGACTTACCTGGCGCTGGCGCCCAAGAGCAATGCCGTCTATCAGGCGTTCAACCAGTGTATGGCCGACATCCGGCAGGACCCGGATCATGAGGTGCCGGTCCATCTCCGCAATGCCCCTACCAAACTGATGAAAAGCCTTGGTCATGGCGAGTCCTACCGGTATGCCCATGATGAACCCGATGCCTTCGCGGCCGGCGAAGCCTACCTCCCGGAGGCGATCCATAGCCGCCGCTATTACCAGCCCGTTGACCGGGGGCTCGAAATCAAGCTCGCGGAAAAGCGCCAGCGCCTGGATGTCCTCAACGCCGGCAGTTCCCGCAAGCGCTATTCCTGAACCCGTTACTGCACTGGCCAGAGCGGTTCGTGCGGGTATAATGGCCAGTCACTCAATTCATACCGCTAACCGGAAGATTCAGGATAATCATGCTCGATCCCAAACGTGTCCGCACCCAGACTGAAGAGATCGCCCGTCGGCTGGCTATCAAGAATTTCGCGTTTGATACCGCCACCTTTGAAACGCTCGAGGAGCGCCGTCGTGCCACTCAGGTGCGAACGGAAACGCTGCAGAGTGAGCAAAACCGGCGCTCCAGGTCCATTGGCAAAGCCAAGGCGGCTGGTGAAGATATCCAGCCCCTGCTGGATGAGGTCGAGAGCCTGAAGGCACAACGGTCTGAAGCGGAAGAAGAGCTCCGGAGCCTGCAGGAGGAACTGAATGGTTTTCTCGCGGGACTTCCCAACCTGCCGGATGAGGGGGTACCCGAAGGCGGAAGCGAGGATGACAACGTAGAGCTTCGCACGTGGGGGACACCCAGGGACTTTGATTTTGAGCCCCGGGATCACGTTGCCCTGGGGGAAGCACTCAGGGGGCTGGATTTCGAAACGGCGAGCCGTCTGGCGCATTCCCGGTTTGCGGTCATGCGGGGGCCGGTCGCGCGCCTGCATCGGGCCCTGACCCAGTTCATGCTCGACCTCCATACCCGGGAGCATGGCTATGTGGAAACGTATGTGCCGTATCTGGTGAACGCCGACACACTCTACGGCACCGGCCAGCTACCGAAGTTCGAGGAAGACCTGTTCAAAATGGAGGGGGAAAATCCACTTTACCTGATCCCCACCGCCGAGGTGCCCGCTACCAACCTGGTTGCCGACAGCATTCTGGATGCCGGAGAGTTGCCGCTGCGAATGGTCTGTCACACGCCCTGTTTTCGCAGCGAGGCCGGTTCCTATGGCCGTGATACGCGAGGCATGATTCGCCAGCACCAGTTTGACAAGGTAGAACTGGTGCAGGTAGTGCGCCCTGACGATTCCGAAGCCGCGCTGGAGTCGCTGACCGGGCATGCGGAAAAAGTGCTTCAACTGCTCGAGCTTCCGTACCGGGTTGTCGCGCTCTGTGGCGGGGACATGGGCTTCTCTGCAGCGCGAACCTACGATCTCGAGGTGTGGTTGCCGGGGCAGGGCAAATACCGTGAAATTTCCTCCTGTTCCAACACCCGTGATTTTCAGGCACGGCGCATGCATGCAAGATGGCGTAACCCGGAGACCGGAAAGCCTGAACCCGTGCATACACTGAACGGTTCCGGCCTGGCCGTTGGGCGCGCGCTGATTGCCGTTATGGAGAACTATCAGCAAGCTGACGGCAGTATCGTGGTTCCGGAGGTTCTCAAACCCTATATGGGAGGCATTGAACGAATCCAATGAGTGATCAGCCAGGGCACGTCCCGGAACATGCACCAGGAAGGGGCGTTGGTGCACGCCCTGCACCGGTTCGGTACAGGGTCAATCCGATTACGGCCAATCCGAACAGTTCCGCTGGGGAGGTCGCGCTGGTGGGCGCCGGCCCTGGCGATCCGGAGTTGTTGACGCTGAAAGCCTGGCGCCTGATCACCTCCGCCGAGGTGGTGCTTTATGACCGGTTGGTGTCACCGGAGATCCTGGCGTTGATTCCTGAATCCGCTCAGCGGATCCATGTAGGCAAGCAAAGGGCCAACCATACCCTGCCACAGGATCAGATTAACCAGAGGCTGGTGGATCTGGCGCGGAGTGGCCACAAGGTTGTGCGGCTGAAGGGCGGTGACCCGTTCATCTTTGGCCGGGGCGGTGAAGAGATCGAAACCCTGGCCGAGGCAGGCGTTCGTTTTCAGGTGGTGCCAGGCATCACCGCCGCCTCCGGTTGTGCCGCCTACGCTGGTATCCCCCTGACCCATCGGGACCATGCCCAGTCTGTCCGGTTTGTGACCGGGCATCTCAAGAATGATACCTGCGATCTACCCTGGCGTGACTTTGTCCAGAATAATCAGACTCTGGTGTTCTATATGGGGCTGGTGGGGCTGCCTGTCATCTGTGAACAGCTGGTTGCCCACGGGATGCCAAGGGATATGCCCGTGGCGCTGGTGTCCAAAGGTACCACGCCGGAGCAGAAGGTGGTCACCGGTAGCCTGGCCACCATTGTGGAACGAGTGCATAACGAAGACGTTCAGCCGCCCACCCTGGTCATCATCGGCCATGTGGTGGCACTGAGGGAGCGGCTGGACTGGGTGGGCGGATTGCCGGCCTGACCGGTGGGCAATCCGTCACAGCGCCCGGGGCTGCCTTCAGGCCTGGCCTGTCTTGCGTTTGGGCAGCACATCCCTGAGTTTGTCGCGCATATCGCGGATGGCCTTCTCCGTGGTTGGCCAGTCGATACAGGCGTCGGTCACCGACACCCCATATTTAAGATCCGCAAGATTCTCGGGAATCGACTGATTACCCCAGTTAATATTGCTTTCGATCATCAGGCTCTGGATGGAGGTGTTTCCCTCCAGAATCTGGTGGGTGACATCCTGCATGACCAGCGGCTGGATGGCCGGGTCTTTGCTGGAATTGGCGTGACTGCAATCGACCATAACCGACTTCCGGAGGCTGGTTTTTTCCAGCGCCTGGTCGCACAGGGCAACGCTGACCGAGTCGTAGTTCGGTTTACCGCCGCCGCCACGCAGGACCACGTGGCCATAGTTGTTGCCCTTGGTGCGGATGATCGCCACCTGGCCCTGCTGGTCAATACCCAGAAAGCTGTGGGGGTGGGAGACGGACTTCATGGCGTTAACGGCCACATCGAGACTGCCATCGGTTCCGTTCTTGAAGCCGATCGCCATCGACAGGCCGCTGCTCATTTCCCGGTGCGTCTGTGATTCCGTGGTGCGGGCACCGATGGCCGACCAGGCAATAGTGTCCTGAAGGTACTGGGGAGAAATCGGATCCAGTGCTTCAGTGGCGGCCGGCAGGCCAAGTTCGTTGATGTCGAGCAGGAGTCGGCGGCCAATGTGCAGACCCTGTTCAATATCGAAGGTGTCGTTCAGGTGCGGGTCATTGATCAGGCCTTTCCAGCCGACCGTGGTACGGGGCTTTTCAAAATAGACGCGCATGACGATCAGCAGGGTGTCGCTGACCTCGTCCGCCAGCTTTTTCAGGCGGGCAGCATAGTCCCGGGCGGCTTCCACGTCGTGGATAGAGCAGGGGCCGACGACCAGGAAAAGCCGGTGATCCTTGCCGTCCATGATGTCATAAATGGCCTGGCGACCCTTTTCAACGGTTTCAGCCGCTTTGTCGGAGAGCGGCATCTCCTGTTTGAGCGCTTCAGGAGTGATCAGTGTTTCCTGGCTCGCCACATTCAGATTCTCTAGTTTGGTGCCCGACATGTTGTTCTGTTTCCCCGATTCTGATCGTTGCAGTACCGAAGGCGTGCTAACGGCTAACGGCGGCCCTGCGAATTTGCGCGAATAACGCCGGTGTGCGGTTGCGGTAAACCCCGGCGAGATGGTTATACTGCGTTATTTGGTAGGCCTTTTCAACGCTTCTTGAGCACGGGGAACGGATGTCACAACACAGGCAGAAGTCGCGCGAACAACCGCCCCGTAAAGCGATTGCCGAGAAAGTTGCCAGTGTTCTCTCGGGTATCCGGGTACCCGACCTGCCATACCCCGCCGGAAAGTTGGCTCCGGAGCAGATCAGTGACTGGCGGCCGCTGCTGCTCTCGTGCTGGGCAGAGCAACGTCAGGAGCGGGTTACCCACGTCATTCGCTCCGTCCACCTGGACTGGTCCGCGCGGCAAATCAATGCGGCCTACATCGCCGACCGGATTATGGACGTTTTCCTGAAAACCAGTGGCCTGCACCCGGAACTGGCCGGCCGCATTGCCCGGTTGCGCTTCTACCTTGCCTGGCGCCTGAATCTGGAGGGCGACAAGGCGTTCAGCAGCACATTGCTGGACTGGCTGGACAGCCTGCAGGAGTGGCGCGGCTGGAGTGCCTCCGGTGGTCGTTCCTCCCGGGTGTTGTTGGATCAGCTCGATGCCCTTGTGATCGCGGTATCGGGCAGCTTCAAGGCTGAAAACACGGCACCGGTTGATGCCTTCTGCCGGCAATGGCAGGAGGATGCGGACAAGCGCAATGCCCAGGTG
>CBIHLH010000165.1:0-7463 GCA_966210405.1 uncultured Marinobacter sp. | reverse complement strand
GACGCTTCAGCCATTCAGCACCTTCCCCCTGTTTCCAGGCGTCCAGGTCCAGGTCACGCCAGAACCGTGGGTTGCGGCCGGTTTTCTGGTCATGTTCCGCCGTTACCGGGTCCAGATGGCGGAAGGGCTCCAGCCTTGGCATATCCGGCAACGGCTGGGACACGTCCATATACCGCTGGAGCATGTCCCACAAAGCCATAACCTCTTCCTTCGTGGGCTCAATACGGCCCATGGAAGTCTGGATGAACTGCTTGGCGGTGTAGCGGTGAACAAAGATCAGACGGTAGAAAATACCGCCATGCTGGATGACCCGCTCCACGTAGGCATCGAACTCCACAAATGGAGCCGTCAGCCTCCTTCCTCCCGGCAGTGGGAAGCTCACCTCCCCCGCTTCTCGGTTGAAGGCGCTTTCTCCCGACTCCAGACCACGGTCCAGGAGTTTGCCCAGCAGCTTGTCGAATGGTCTCAATAGCAGGGCGAAACCACCCATGACCCATGACATGGTTTTTATGAGGATATAGAAGGAAACCGCTATCCACGCAAAACCAGCAAAAAGAATCCAGATAAATTTAAAAAGTTTGGGTAATTCCACCATATCTGCCCAAGACAACGCCAGAATTCCCCCTCCACCCACTAACACAGTGCCCCATACGTAGGGAATGAATAGCAGCAGAGCAGAAAGACCAATAAACGCTTTACCGCTGAGGAAGCGAATCTGCCGGTGATCCCACCACCACTCCCCCGATGTGAAGCCGTCCGGATTATCCTGGTCCTGATGCTGAACGGCGCTCACATCCTCACACACCCGGTAATAGGGCTCGATATCGGCGTAGTCACCAACAGGCTGAAGGTCCTCGCCAAGTCGTTCGCGCTTCTTTGGAGACTCCGGCAATGCCGGAATCTGATCCGCCCGGAAACCGGTTTCCCCTCGACTGTTTGTCTGGCCACTCTCGCTCACACGGCAACCTCTTTCACTGTCCAGTAGGGCACTGGCTCATTATCAAACGGGTTCAAAGCCTGGGGCTGTTTGTCCGGCAGCGCACTGTGGCGACTGGTATCAAACGCCTCGTAATCATCAAGTACCGGCATAGGGACCCTAAATTCCCCTATTTCGCTCTCGATACGTGCCTGCAAGACCACCCTCAGGCTGATGGTTCGCCTTTCACTATGGAGAAACCCATGGGTTTCGCTACCGGCCAGGTTCCGTTCTATCAGAAAATGCACGGCGTGGTCTTCTGGTACGGGCACCCAGGTTGTCACCTTTTTCAAGGGTGTGTTTCGAGTCATATAATATTCATCAACTTGTCCGACGGATGTCTGCATCGTGCTGTGGGTGTATTCCAATTCCTGAATCCCCAGCCTCAGATCCGGTTCCTTGCCCCCTGCTGTGCCTTCGGGGTGGTGGCCCAGTTTGAAACGACTGATCAGCGGAGAGCGCACCGTCACCCTGTAGTCGTCCGGGGCCGCTGATTGCGAACACTGCCACCCGAAAGATCTCCACATGCGGCTAACAGCATTGACACGACCATCAACCAATTGACCTATACTTTTAATTGATCGGCTCAGGGTGATTAACGACGCAGCGGAAGCCAATACCACCCGACTCGATTTGCACAGGCGCTCTTGCGAATACAGTTCCACCACCACCGAAACCGTCTCCCCTCCCAGCCCAGTCCCTGACAGTTTTCTCCGGCTTTTCAGGATTTACCGGCTTTGAGGGCCCTCGGGGATTATTACGAGGAGCGTGGGCATAATAGTCCTCCTGAAACCAATCCTGAGTCCACTCCGCCACATTGCCGGTCATATCATGCAAGCCGAGCGGGTTCGGGGGATAGGTTCCGACCGGACGACGCTCGAGAACGGCCGAGGAATGACTCAACATATTTCCGGATGGCGGGATGCCAGGGTCAATGTGCTCCCTGGGACGCTGTAAATAGGTGTCATTGTCCTGCTCACCGGTGTTCGTCGCGTAGGGGATATTTTTCCCTCGACTCCGGGCAGCGAACTCCCACTGAGCCTCTGTGGGCAGCGCAAACGGCAGGCCGGTTTGATCTGCCAACCACGCACAGAAACCCTCAGCCTCTCTGTAATTAGGCACTCGCGCTGGCTTTTTATGGAAATAGGGTGAGAGGGGGTCATCAGTGGGCGTGATCACATAACGCTTTTTGAAGGGCGACTCTTCATATAAAGACAGGCGCCCCGTCGCTTCGTAGTAATCCGCCATTTCTCTCCATGTGGTTTCATATCGGGAAATGGAAAAGCTATCGATCCGTACATCGACTGCTGGTTGAGCGAAATCCGTCAAGGTCACATAAGGAGAACCATCAGCCGCGCCGACATCACCTAACTTGAATTCACCACCTTTCACAAACAACTGATTACTTATCGCGTCGATCTGGCGCTTGATGGCGCTCTCGCCCACCAGCACCCGGGAGATGCCGTGCGGCGCCTTTTCGGCCCACTTCACCGCCGGTGCGGCAACCGCCCAGGTAATTCCGACGATACCTGCAAGCACCAGAGAACTCACCACCCGCGGGATACGCCAGTTTAGATAGAGCTTTTTCACCAGCGGTGACAGCAGGAGGCTGGTCAGTATTGCCAGAATAATCGGCAGAACTATCTGGTGGGCAACGTACAGGGTGTACAGAATGCCAAGGACGAACAGGCCATAGATGGGCGTGGTGAGATCCGGCGATACCAGCGGGCGACGGCCATCGCCCGCTGGTTCGTGCTGCTGAGACTGGTCGTCCATGCGGAATTCCGTGTCGGTGCCAAAACACCAGTCCACCCCGCCCGGTGACGCGTTGCATCCGGTTGGGGTTACGCTCCGTTCACGTACAGAGACTCGGGTCGATACTCCCGGAACTGTTGCCTCCATAATCATTCTGTTCAGCCAGGCTACCTGGTAAACATATCATTGTTGCACTCGTTCCATCCGTTAATTGATCGGCTCCGGGTGATTGACGACGCAGCGGAAGCCCACACTGCCGGAGCTAACGAGGCCGCCACTTCTTGAAAAGACGGTGTCTCCTCCGCCAAAACTTCCTCCCATTCCAGCCCAATCTCGAATGGTCTTCTCAGGTTTTTCGGGGTCTGTAGGTTGCTCAGGGCCTTGTGGGTTTTCGAATTGAGCATCGCTGTAATAGTCCGGTTTGAACCAATCCTGGGTCCATTCAGCCACATTACCTGTCATGTCATAAATTCCAATGGGATTTGGAGGATATGATCCTACGGAACGACGCTCCATGACACTGAAATCGTGGCTGAGCATGTTTCCAGATGGAGGTATGCTGGGATCAATGTACTCTCTGGGTCTTTGCAGGTAGGTATCGGGATCTTTTTCGCCCGTGTTGGTAGCATAGGGGATATTCTTTCCGCGGCTACGCGCTGCGTACTCCCACTGAGCCTCCGTTGGCAGGGCGAAAGGTAGACCAGTCTGATCGGCTAACCAAGCGCAGTAGCCTTCTGCCTCAGCGTAATTCGGCACCCTGGCAGGTTTACGGTAAAAATATGGAGACAACGGATCATCACTGGGTGCAACAACGAACTTCTTATCGTAAGAGGAGTTTTCATAAAGTGATAAGCGCCCCACTGCATTGTAATAGACATTCATCTCTCCCCACGTGGTCTCGTACTTAGATATGGAATAGCTATCAATTTTTACTTTAACTGTGGGGCGGGCGTGATTCGTTAAGACTACGTAAGGGGACCCATTCGGGCGTCCTATATCTCCGAGCTCAAACGTCCCACCCTTTACAAAGACCAGGCTTTTTATCGCTTGTTTTTCAACTTTTGAAACCGCTTCATCTAACCCCTCCGGAAATCCTTTACAAGCAGCTACAAAAATTGAAATCATCATCAATACGCTGATCGGTAATCGGTCCATGGAGACCATGAGTGATTTTTCCTCAGCCAATGTTACACATACGGCAAACGCCAAAAGGGTCCATTTTCACAGGCCTTCCAGCGACTGCTCTCTGGTCTTTTAGACCAAGCATGAATAGACGTTGATCCGTTCTGTTTTTGCCGATGAAATCAAATAAACGCTTAAGATTCCCATCGAACTCAGCTCGTTGAGCGATACCTTCAACATTCATTCGCATGACGGTTTCTTCAAAATCACGCCACCCTTGGAAGGTTTCCAGTATCTGCTGCACCGCTTCGATTTTGACGTCATCGTCGCCCCACAAATCTGGGGTCACCCACCAGTCGTAAAGAATGTTGTCCAGCACTACCCCTTTCACCTCAGGCGGCGAATGCCTAAGTAGAGAGTCTTCTTCCGACGCCAAATCCTCGATCACATGGCGGGCTAGTTCCTCACTTTGCCCTTCACGAGATCGATTTACAAAAAAAGACTCAACATATCTAACGATTTCTGTTGCCATGGAATTCGCAAACTCTTCCGCTACTTCAACTGCTGAGAGCCCCTTTCCAAGCGCAAACAAGCTAATACGCTGATACCACTCAAACGCCATTGTACTCTGGTCAAATAACTCTAAATATCGAAAGTCCACATTCATGAGTGCATCATAAACAAAGTGGAGCATTCGCATTACCTTTTGAGTTTCAACCTCTAGAAGTAAACTACCGGAGGGGCCTACTCCCAAGACGAGCCCAGCATGGGCATTGACATAAAATTTGCCGGTCTCGGGGCTGAATAGCAGCTTAAGCTCGGCTTCAGCACCTATACCTAGAGAAGCCTCGACTTTCTTCCCAATTCGACACAGCCTGTCCCACTGCCGCCTCTCAGTCAGTACGTCCTTCCAACGAAGCTCACCGGCCAGCTCACAGCCGCCGCGAATGCCCGCGAATACCCCTGCCTCCATACCCGCTTTCTGCCCATTCTGCCTCGCCGCAATCCCTTTCAGTGAGGGAAGACCATCATTGGTAGAGACGTGAACGTTTGCAGCCACAAGCGCCGAAGCACCAGCGAACCCGGTAAGCGAGGCATTGATCGCAGCCTGAAAATGGCCGAGTGACGCAATTTTGCGCTCCCCGTCCCAGCCTCCAATCCGATAGGGAATGCGGATTTCGGACCGATTGTTCACCGGAAACGCCTGCTCAATACCCACCTTCCCCTGCGCCAGCGCATACTGTCCTTCCAGTTTTGCCTGGAAATGCACGTTTCCCTTGCGGGGATCAAATTCACCGGAGGCGGTCGCGCCAGCGGCAAATCGCATGAACTGGGCTTCAGCAGAGGCGTCGAATCCGGTTTCGTCAACCGCTTCCCGTCGGGCTTCGGCGTCGCCCCAGATTGACCAGGATGCCTCATCGTAAAACTTGTTCAACGTGGTCATAAGCGCGCCATTTTTGTCCGGCTCCCATAGCGTTGCATTGAACTTGACGTTGAGTTCGCTTCGGATGGCATCCCGAAGTTTTACCGGGTCGACGCCTTTGTTTGTCAGCCAGCCCTGGCTCCTACTGCGATCCCGAGAAGCAACGGAATAGCGGCGGAGGTGATTCGCGACCTTGTCAGAGCGCACAAAGGTGACATGTTTGTTGCCCGCCAGCCGTTTTATTTCCGTGATCGGCGGGATGGTTTGCATGTCGTTGGTCAACACCGAACGGGCTTCCAGCTCGTTCACGAGTTTCTCTTTCGCCTTCTGGACTTCTGAAAGCAATTGGCCTTCACCGTCCGTGGCGCTGATTTCGGAATCTGACTTACCATCATCAAGCCCGTCCAGCCCTCCGTAAAATTCGTTGATGGGAGCACAAACGAATTCCTCTTCTTCTAGCCATTCAGTGAGCTCCTCCGCGGTCAGAAGAACCAGTTCATCAGTCCCGGTAACGTGAACAACCTCCACGATTTCTTCGGAACAGGATGGCTCCTGGGCCACTGTTCCTACTTCGGAATTGGAAAACCCTCCGTCATTGGCCGCCGGTAGCTTGAGCAACTGCCCGGGGGAAATACGATCAGGATTTTCGATGCCCGGATTCAACCGCATCAGACGGGTCAGGGTGGTGTGATGACGCTGTGCGATTGCGCTTAAGGTATCTCCGGAACGAACAGTGTATTCAGAACTCATCGGGCAACTCCGTATGCCAAATGTTTATCCAATGCATTCAGACGGGACTCGGTCCGAAGCCCCGGGTTCGACAGAATCGCCTGACTTTCCGGGCGGGCTATCCGGTCTCCGTAAACCATCGCCAACTCCGCGTACCGGCTCACGTCCTTCTCGGTTCTGAAACCCAGTCGGTTTGCCTCCTCAATCAAGTGATTCAGCTGTGAACGATCACTGATCGAGAGAAAACGACCGAGTTTCTCTACGAACTCACTCCTTGCGTCGTCTGATAGCGCTTTCACATGTTGTTCAGTGAGCGTAAACCAGCCTTCATCAGAGGCCGTCCTGGTGGATTGCGATGCTTCCACAGGGAAGCGGGCCCAATATCCTTCGTCGGGCTGAAACGTCAGCCACTCTCTAATTGGCCCGCTGAAATAATGACGTTCCCTGTCATTGAACGCACACATCAGCCGCCGAAGCTGCTTTGGTGAGTAATAACGCAGATAGGCATAGCCGCCATCCGGCAACCGCACGCTCAGAAGGCTGCGTAAGTGCTCTGCGATAACCGGAAGGCTGTGCTCCGAAACAAGAACCACAGCTTTATCCTGCCACTCCGGCTGTAATTGCCACAGCCGGGCGGTATCAGAAGGCCTGACCAGGCATGGACTGGCTTCCATCGCCGCCTGATGGGCGGTACCAAGAAACAGATACTCGATTTCCGGTTGATCATCGTTCTGGTAGACGAACCGGGGCGCGTCAAAAACCGCGCCGTCCAGTAGAAGGCAGGCCTGCGACAGAGTGTCCGCATCCAGTGGGATCATGCTGTCGCTACCTCCCCCGCCCTCTCGCAGGAACAGGAGGCAAGCGCACAAGTGCCATCGGCCTTGCGCCCGCACTGTTTGATCAGGGCAGCATTCTTCCTGGCCCCTGCCCGCAATGCCTGCACCGAACTCGGAGCGGGTCCGGCTACAAGCCGAGTATCGGATTCCGCGAGCTCAACAGGCGCATGCCGTCCGGTGACACCATCCAGGCCGGCAGGCAAAGCGGGACCTTGTACCATTACGCCTGCACCACTCCCCGGCCCACCCCCAGAATTCACCCGTACCGAAGGCCCGGAAACCGTCACACCACTCGGATCCACTTTCACAAAGCTCCCCCCAGCTTTGAGGGTGACCTCCGCACCGGCCTCGATGACGATCTTCATCCCGGCCTTGTGGTGGATTTCACGGCCGGCTTCAATGAGCTGGCCCTTGCCCTGCTTGCTGTGATGACTGCCATTGACGGTGAGGCTGTAATCGCCGCCGATAGACTCACGGTGCTCACCCCCCACCGTGTGGTGGCTGTCGCCTTTGGTGTGGCTGAAAGCATGGTTCTCCACCGTTCGGTGACTGTCGTTTCTAATCACCTCGGTGCGGTTGTGTTCAGTGAGCAGGTCCAGGTCCTTCTGGGCGTGAACGTAGA
>CBIHLH010000164.1:0-7533 GCA_966210405.1 uncultured Marinobacter sp. | reverse complement strand
GTGCGCCCCTTGGGCGGGGGGCGCGGTGTTTCCTGGTCTTTTTACCCTGGGTTTGACCGCCAGACAAGCGCCCCGCCCAGCGCTTGCACCGTCATAGAAACCAGAGGGCACAAAAAAGCTCCGGCCGAAGATCATCCAGTCGGAGCAAAGATGCCTGAGAGAGCGTCAGGCGCTGTGGTGGAGAGCGGTTTTCTGAATACGGGGCGACACCTTATCCATCAGATAACGGTCCAACGCCTCAATCATCCGATCGTTGGCGTACAAGCCCTGCTTGGTCCGGCGCCAGAGAATGTCCTCGGACGTCATGGCCCACTCGGTCTTCATCAAGTGCGCCACCTCCTTCTCATAAAGCGTCCCGGTAAAGTGGATACCAAGATCGGCAACGGACGAACAGCCCTCGAGAATATCGTAGGAAGTAGTGCCGTAGGTCCGGACATAGCGACTGATGAGAGCCTCCGGCAACCACGGGAAGTCCTCGCCCAACCGCTTCGCCAGGTTGTCCTGGCTGTCAAAATCGCCCCCTGGCAGAACAGCCGTCTTGGTCCAGCGCCCCCCAGCCTCCGGGAAGAACTGGCACAACTTGTTGGTGGCCGCCTCCGCCAGCTTTCGGTAGGTCGTGATCTTGCCACCGAATACCGAAATCAGGGGCGCCTTGCCCTTCTCGTAACTGACTTCAAACGAATAGTCCCGTGATGCTTTCTGGGCATCCGACCCTTCGTCATCCATCAGTGGTCGCACGCCCGAATAGGACCAGACGACATCCTCCGGCGCGAGTTGCCGCTTGAAGTGACTGTTAACGACGCCCAGCAAGTAGTCAGTCTCTTCCGGCGAAATCTTCGCTTTCTTGGGATCACCTTCATAATCGACATCGGTGGTGCCGATCAGTGAGAAGTTGTCTTCATAGGGAATGACGAAAACGATCCGCTCATCTTCGTTTTGCAGAATATAGGCTTCTTCTTCCTTGTTCAGGCGCGGGACCACGATGTGGCTGCCCTTGACCATACGGATCATCTTCGGCGCCGGCATAGACAGTGTTTCGCCAAAAAGCTTGCTGACCCAGGGGCCGGACGCGTTCACGATCATCCGGGCCGAGACGGTTTTCTCAGCGTCGTTGGTCATATCGCGAAGCGTAACGGTCCAGTTGCTCTTGCCGCGCTCGGCTTTCACGCACTTGGTGCGGGTCATGATACTGGCGCCAAACTGCTGGGCCTTTCTGGCGGTGAGCACCACCAGCCGGGCGTCATCCACCCAGCCATCGGAGTATTCGAAACCCTTGGTGATGTCAGGCTTCAGCGGATCATCGTTGCCAAAGCGAATCGATTTGGAACCGGGCAGGATCTCCCGCTTGGCCAGGTGATCGTAGAGAAACAGGCCGGTGCGTATCATCCAGGCTGGCCGCAGGTGAGGACGGTGCGGTAACCGGAAACGCATGGGCCACATAATGTGTGGCGAGTTGCGCAGCAACGATTCGCGCTCGGCGAGGGCTTCTTTCACCAGCCGGAATTCGTAGTGTTCCAGGTAGCGCAGGCCACCATGGATCAGCTTGCTGCTGTTCGATGAAGTGGCCGACGCCAGGTCGTTCATTTCGCAGAGCAGGACTTTAAGCCCTCGGCCTGCAGCGTCCATAGCGATGCCGGTACCGTTGACTCCTCCGCCAACGACAACGACGTCAAATTGTTCGTGCTCCACAGTCATTGTTGGTCATCTCCTGACGCCAATGGAAAAGACGCTTTCCAGCGATATAACATTATTATGCGAAAGCTCAGGATATTCGTAAAGGAAAAATTAGAAAAAAAACGAAAAAGAATGGGCGCAACAGATGTTGGAAAGGGGTGGAGAAAAAAGAATCAGACGACGTGAAGTTCGACGTTATGCTCACCCAGGAGCTGGCGAACCTCGATTGGCGGGGTTTCATCGGTGAAGACATGGTCGGCCTGGGTAATGCTGCCGAGCCGGACCATGGCGTTACGCCCGAACTTGGAGTGGTCGGCGGCCAGCAGTACCTGATTGGAATTGGCGATAATGGCCTGGGCCACACGCACTTCCCGGTAGTCGAAGTCCAGCAGCGAGCCGTCATTGTGGATGCCGCTGATGCCGATGATCCCGAAGTCCATCTTGAACTGGTTGATGAAATCCCGGGTGGCCTCGCCGACGATACCGCCATCGCGGTTACGGACTTCACCCCCGGCGATAATGACGTGAAAGTCTTCCTTGGCGGAAAGTATGGAGGCTACGTGAAGGTTGTTGGTCACGATTTGCAGGTTGTTCTTTTCCAGGAGGGCCTTGGCAATGGTTTCGGTGGTGGTGCCGATGTTGATGAACATCGATGAGTTGTCCGGAATCATCTCGACCAGGGCTTCCGCGATGCGCTCCTTGGCCTCCAGGTCCATGATCTTACGGGCCTGGTAGGCGGTGTTGACGGTGCTGGAATCGATACCCGCACCGCCGTGGTGCCGACGCAGCTTTTTCTGGTGTGCCAGTTCATTGAGGTCACGGCGAATGGTCTGGGGGGTCACCTTGAACTGATCGACCAGTTGCTCGGTGGTCACGAATCCGTTTTGCTGGATAAGTTCCATGATCAAATCCTGTCGGCGACGCTGTGCCATTCGAAAACCCTCCGCTGAAGTTCGCACGGTTCAGTAATGTGCGCCTGAAAACATGTCCAGAGTCTAGTGCTTTTCGATGGTTTATGCAGCTTTTTTAATGGGTTGTCTTTTTGGCACCCGTTGCCGAGGGGAAAACTGCTTGGCATTTATGTTCAAAAAAGTAAAAATACGAAAAAATAAGAACCAAAGACGGAGCACTATGAGCCAATACATACTTTCGATCGATCAGGGAACCACCAGTTCCCGCGCTATTCTTTTCGACCTGCGGGGTAATATTCACGCCACCCGCCAGCAGGAATTTCCACAACAGTTCCCGGCCAGCGGCTGGGTGGAGCATGACCCGGAAGCCATCTGGCGGACGGTACAGAGCACCTGCGCGGCCGTGATGGCCGAGGCGTTCGGCGCTGCCGACGAGTTACTGGCCGTGGGCATTACCAACCAGCGGGAAACCACCGTGATCTGGGACCGGGAAACCGGCGAGCCCGTTTACAACGCCATTGTCTGGCAGGACCGCAGAACCGCCTCGTACTGTGAATCCCTGAAAAGCGAGGGGCTGGAGGACTGGGTAACCGGCAAGACCGGCTTACTGGTGGATCCCTATTTCTCGGCCACCAAGATCCGCTGGATTCTGGAGAACGTGGCCGGCGTACGTGAGCGGGCGGAGCGGGGCGAACTGGCGTTTGGTACCGTTGACAGTTTTCTGCTGTGGCGGCTGACCGGAGGGCGGGAACACCGCACCGACGCCACCAACGCCAGTCGTACACTGCTGTTCAATATTCACAGCCAGCAGTGGGACCCGGAACTGCTGGAACTGTTCGGTATTCCGGAATCTCTGTTGCCGGAAGTGATGGATTCCGCCGATGATTTCGGGCGCATTACCGACGGTGGCGCACTGAATGGCGTATCGGTACTGGGTGTGGCCGGTGACCAGCAGGCGGCCCTGTTCGGGCAGACCTGTTTCCAATCCGGCATGGCGAAGAGCACCTACGGTACCGGCTGCTTCCTGATGCTCAATACCGGAGAGAAAGCCCTGCAATCGGAACACCGGCTGCTGACCACGGTGGCCTATCGCCTCAATGGCACGCCGACCTACGCCCTGGAGGGCAGTATCTTCGTGGCCGGTGCCACTATCCAGTGGTTACGGGACGGATTGCGGCTGATTCGCGACGCCTGTGAAACCGAACCACTGGCAGAGGGGACGCCGGTCGACCATGGCGTCTATCTGGTGCCGGCGTTTACCGGCCTTGGGGCCCCCCACTGGGACCCCAATGCCCGTGGTGCCATTTTCGGTTTGACCCGGGATACCGGCATCCGGGAGATTGTGACTGCGGGTTTGCAGTCGGTCTGCTACCAGACCAAGGATTTGCAGAAGGCCATGGAAAAGGACGGCACGCGGCCGGTGACCCTGCGGGTGGACGGCGGCATGGTTGCCAACAACTGGGTACTGCAGTTCCTGGCGGACATTCTCGGCGCCAGGGTTGACCGGCCATCGGTGGTTGAGACCACAGCCTTGGGCGTGGCCTACCTTGCCGGTCTGAAAGCCGGGGTTTACCAGTCCCTTGAAGAGCTGGCGAACCTGTGGCGCTGTGATCGCAGTTTCGAGCCGGTGATGACCAAAGCCGAACGCGACAGCCTTTATGAGGGCTGGATCCTGGCGGTGGGCAAGTTGTAGCAGCGACGCTCGGGCCGACTGGGTGTCAGCGAACACCCAGTTCCCGGAGGCGTTTGTACAGGGTGTTCCGGCTGATCGACAGTTCCTTGGCCGCCCGGGAAACATTTCCCAGGCACTGCTGGTATACCCGGAGCGTCTGACCCAGCGGGTCGGCCTCGCCGGAGATGTCCGAGACGATTTCCGGACGACCACCAGTCGTCTGCGCCGGACTTTGCCCCAATGGCAATGCCTCAAACCCGGACAGGAAGTCATCCGGCAGGTGCCAGAGTTGCACGTCCTCGCCATCGGCGATAGCCACGGCCACCCGGATCACGTTGTCTAACTGGCGCAGGTTTCCCGGCCAGGGGTGGGATTCCAGCGCCGCCATTACCCGGGGTGACAGCTGGGCACTCTGGCCCTGATCTCGATGGGTCTGGTACAGGCGCTGGATCAGCTCTCGCCGGTCTGCCCGGTCCCGTAGCGCGGGCAGTTCAATACGCAGGCCATTGATCCGGTAGTACAGGTCTGCCCGGAAGGCCCCCGACTCGACCCGGCCCGACAACGGGCGGTTGGTGGCGGTTACCAGCAACAGGTCAACGGGAATGCGCTCCGTCGACCCCACTGGCGTCACTTCCCGCTCCTGCAGCACGCGCAGTAATCGGGACTGGGCCGACAGCGGCATTTCCCCGATTTCGTCCAGGAACAGGATGCCCTGGTGTGCCTTGCGAATCAGACCCAGGGAACCCTGGGCACGGGCACCGGTGAAGGCGCCAGCTTCATATCCGAACAACTCGGATTCCACCAGTTCCGGGGGGATGGCGGCACAGTTCACCGCAACCAGGGCCTGTGTGCGGCGGTGGCTGGCGTCGTGCAGGGCCTTGACCAACACTTCCTTGCCAACCCCGGTCTCCCCGGTAATCAGCACGGGCACTCCCCGCTGCAGCACTTTCAACGCCTGGTCGGCACCGCGCCGAACCGTCAGGTCGCCATGCTCGATGTGATCAAGGGGTATCCGTGTCGACCGGGCCCGAACCCCGGTTGTCTCGGCTTTGGCCGATGGTGCGGGCGGCTCTTTGCGGGCCGGCCGCTTTAACCGGCCGCTCAGGCGGACCTTGTTGTGGGTGGTCAACTGCATGGGTTCGCGCTCGGGCTGGCCGAGAATGTGGTTTCTTCGGCTGGTGAACAGATCTTCCAGCCTGGCGCCCGTCACATCGCGCCCCAGCATCTGGTCCGCCCGCTGGTTGCTGGCGACAATCCCGCCACTGTCGTCGCAGATAAGGATGCCGGACCACGGGCTGTCGAAGTTGTCTTTTGTGTTGCTGAGCGTGATCTGAAAGTAATCGTGCTCGAACTCCCTCGTCATCAGACGGTTTTCCACCGATTGGGACAGCAGGCGAACCATGCCCAGGGTGTGGGCCTGGGGCAGGTAGGCATCGCTGAAGACGCTGAGCACACCGGCGATTTCTTTGCGGGCGTTGAAAATCGGGGCGGCGGAGCCAATGATGCTCCGGTTTTGTTTCAGGAAATGTTCGTTTCGCTGAATCTGGACCGGAGCGCCGGTGGCAATGGCGGTTCCGATGGCGTTGGTGCCGCAATGCTGTTCCTGCCAGTTGGCGCCGGGCTGAAACCAGGGCTGCAGCCGCTCTTCGGTGGTGCGCCGGTCGCCCCAGTTGCGGAGCACAGTGCCTTGCCGGTCGGCTAACAGGATCAGGCAGCGGCTACTGGAGAGAATGTTCCGGTAGTAGGGCACCACCTCCGCTTCGGCGCAGGACAGCAACTCGGCGTGCGCCTGGTCATTGCCTTCAAGCTCCCGGGCTCCGGGCGATGGCGGTGCGGGCTGATGCTCATGGTCCAGTCCCCAGGCGATGCACCGGTTCCAGGAATCGGCGATGTCGCTGCGATAGTCCGAGTATTCGTTTAGTCCCATCTTCGTGCGCCTGTGCTTTCGTTTGCCCGCTGTGGGTCCGGAAAATGTCGGGAGCGGGGCTCACTCATGAACCACGGAGTGTTCAATAATGTGGTCAAAAATGTTGTGCGTCAATGTTCAAATTGAACAAAGTATTGTTAAACGAACATTTTTGTTTTCGGATAGGAATTCAAGACGTGATGGAAAATTCATGCAAAACAAAGGCATACGTATTAATGCCTAGGTGAATGTAAAAATTGGTATAGCCTTTGCCTTTACCTATTCGAAATCGAATGTCCGGAGACACTCTGACGGCTCCGGATGCCGTTTCCACAAGAACAACAAGGAAAGCCTATGTCCTTAACACTGGAGAACATCTCCCGTGAGGTCGACGGTGTCGACTTTATCCGGGATGCCAACCTTACTTTCGAGGCTGGTTCCTTCAATGTTCTGCTGGGGCGTACGCTGGCCGGTAAAACCTCGCTGATGCGGCTGATGGCCGGGCTGGACAAGCCCACCGAAGGCCGGATTCTGTATAACGGCGAGGACGTTACCGGGCAGGCGGTACAGCAGCGGAACATCTCGATGATCTATCAGCAGTTCATCAACTATCCCAACCTGACGGTGTACGAGAACATCGCGTCGCCGCTGCGCCTGGCCAGAATGCAGGACAGTGAAATCGACCGGCGGGTTCGGGAAACGGCCGCCATGTTGCGTATCGAGCCGCTCCTGAAACGGTTGCCGCTGGAACTGTCCGGTGGCCAGCAGCAACGCTGCGCCATGGCACGGGCGCTGGTCAAGGACGCCACTCTGGTGCTGTTTGATGAGCCGCTGGTGAACCTCGATTACAAACTTCGGGAGGAGTTGCGGGCCGAGCTCCGGCAGCTGTTCCGGGAGCGCCAGTGCATTGCCGTCTATGCCACCACGGAAGCCAACGAGGCGCTCGCCCTGGGTGGCACCACCACGCTGTTGCATGAGGGCAGGGTGGTACAGAACGGCCCGGTGATGGACGTCTACCGTGCGCCCACCAACACCCTGGCGGCAGAACTGTTCAGTGAACCACCGATGAACATGATCCGGGGCCGGGTGACCGATACCGAGGTCACCTTTGACGAATACTCCCACCATGGCCTGACCCGTGAGTTGTCGAAACTGTCCCCGGGAGACTACTGGTTCGGGATCCGCCCCAGTCATATCGGCCTGGTGCCCGCCAATGACGATGATCTGGAGATGTCCATGGAAGTCGAGCTCAGCGACATCAGCGGCTCCGAAACCTTCATGCACGTCCAGAACAGCCACTTTGAAATGGTGGCCCAACTGATGGGGGTGCACTCCTAGCCCACCGGTTCACCCATCAAGGTGTACCTGCC
>CBIHLH010000163.1:0-7536 GCA_966210405.1 uncultured Marinobacter sp. | reverse complement strand
AGGGCAGCCGGGCCGGCCACTGCGCTCAGGTCCTGGTATCGGCTCAGACGGCCTTCCGCATAAATCAGGTTAATGCCTGCGCCCATGGACAGGCCGTTACCGTTGTTGACGGAGATCGACGGGGTAAAAGCGATGGCCGTCAGTTCGGTTTTGTCGGCAAAGAAGCGACCGGCAAACCCCTCCTCGTAATCGGCCGCCAGGCCATAAGGCGCATGGATACCGAAGCCAACATCCACCGAATCACTGACCTCATGGGTCAGGTAAAAATTGGGCAGAACCGCCGGATCGGCGATATCACCGCCAGCGGTAGCCGGCTGCACGGGAACTGCCGGATTCTGGCGGGTCACGGAAATCGACTCCGGCTTGGCCTCCGCATCAATATCAAGCACCGCCGCACCAAAAGAAATATTGGTACCGGACAACTGGCTCATGCCGGCGGGGTTGAACAGGACCGTGGAGGCGTTTTCCGGGTTGGCAGCCGAACCGGCGTTGGCTACGCCCATGGCGCTGGCGCTCTGTTCATTCAGGGAAAAACCGCCGGCCGATACGCTGGCAGGGAGGGCGAACGCGGCAAGCGAGGCAAGACGAACGGCACGTGCAAGCAGTGAGGATCTGGTGTGCATATTATCTCCTTGTTGATTCGTACGGAGTATACGCAGCCCAGGCCAATGGCCTCAAATGCCATCACTAATGGTTCGGAAACCTACCAATATACGACCAAAGTCTAACTGTAAGGTGCCGTTGCTCAATCGTTTTGGATGGACAGTTTATCCACCGAAGACGATAACTGATCGGCGCCCTGCGCATCCGTTCCGAGCTTGATCATCAGGCGCAGGTCGTTGGCGGAATCCGCGTGAGCCAGCGCATCCTCATAGGTGATCGAGCCCTCGGAGTAGAGCTGGTAGAGCGCCTGGTCAAAGGTCTGCATGCCGGATTCGTTGGACTTGGCCATCAGCTCCTTGAGCCGGTGCACTTCGCCTTTACGAATCAGGTCGGCCACCAGCGGGGTATTGATCAGCACCTCAATCACCGCCTTGCGGCCCTTGCCATCCGGCGTCGGCACCAGTTGCTGGGCGACAATGGCCCGCAGGTTCAGGGACAGGTCCATCCAGATCTGGTTGTGCTGTTCCGGCGGGAAGAACTGGATAATCCGGTCCAGGGCCTGGTTGGCGTTGTTGGCGTGCAGGGTGGCCAGGCACAGGTGACCGGTTTCAGCAAACTGCACCGAGTATTCCATGGTCTGGCGGGTCCGCACCTCACCGATCAGAATAACATCCGGCGCCTGGCGCAGAGTGTTCTTCAGGGCCACCTCGAAACTCTCGGTATCAATCCCCACTTCCCGCTGGGTCACGATACAGCCCTGGTGCTGGTGCACGAATTCAATCGGGTCCTCAATCGAAATGATGTGGCCACGGCTGTTACGGTTACGGTGCCCCAGCATGGCCGCCAGCGAGGTGGACTTACCGGTACCGGTGGCGCCCACAAACATGATCAGACCCCGCTTGGTCATAGCGAGATCCTTGACCACTCCAGGCAGGGCGAGGTCGTCAATCTGCGGGATCTTTACCTCGATCCGGCGCAACACCATGCCGCAAAGATTACGCTGGAAAAACGCGCTGACCCGGAAACGGCCAATGCCACGGGCACTGATCGCGAAGTTACACTCGTGGGTTTCCTCAAATTCGGCGCGCTGCTTGTCGTTCATGGAGCCGTAAACGAACTCCCTGGTCTGCTCCGGCGTCAGCGCGTTCTTGGTGACCGGCAGGACTTTACCGTTCACCTTCATGCTTGGCGGCACACCCGCGGTAATAAACAGGTCGGAACCGCCCTTTTCTACCATCAGCCGTAACAGTTTTTCGAATTCCATGTTTTCACCCAATCTTCATTGTTTGGTGCCTGGACCAGAGAGCGAACACTAATTAGAAGTTATCCGGCATCTTCGCCTTGGCCCGCGCTGCCTCACGGGAAATCAGCCCTTTCTGCAACAGCTTCTCAAGACACTGATCCAGGGTCTGCATGCCCAGGGACGCGCCGGTCTGGATCGATGAGTACATCTGCGCAATCTTGTCTTCGCGAATCAGGTTCCGGATGGCGGAGGTGCCAATCATGATTTCGTGGGCGGCGATCCGGCCACCACCCATTTTTTTCATCAGGGTCTGGGAGATAACCGCCTGCAGCGACTCAGACAGCATCGAGCGCACCATGGATTTTTCCTCCGCCGGGAACACGTCCACGACCCGGTCAATGGTTTTCGCCGCTGAGGTGGTGTGCAGGGTGCCAAATACCAGGTGGCCGGTTTCCGCCGCTGTCAGGGCCAGGCGAATGGTTTCCAGATCCCGCAACTCACCCACCAGAATGATGTCGGGGTCTTCCCGCAGGGCTGAGCGCAAGGCTTCGTTAAACCCCAGGGTATCCCGGTGCACTTCCCGCTGGTTGACCAGACACTTTTTGGAATCGTGCACGAATTCGATCGGGTCTTCGATGGTGAGAATATGCTCGTAACGGGTATCGTTGATGTAATCGATCATCGCCGCCAGCGTGGTGGACTTACCGGAACCGGTGGGGCCGGTGACCAGTACCAGGCCCCGGGGCACGGAGGAAACATCCTTGAACACCTGCCCCATACCCAGGTCTTCCATGGTCAGCACCTTGGACGGGATGGTCCGGAACACGGCGCCCGAGCCACGGTTCTGGTTGAAGGCATTCACCCGGAAACGGGCGACACCCGGAACCTCGAAGGAAAAGTCGGTTTCCAGGAATTCCTCGTAGTCCTTGCGCTGCTTGTCGTTCATGATGTCGTAGATCAGCCCGTGAACCTCTTTGTGTTCCATGGGCGGCAGGTTGATACGACGGACATCACCGTCAACACGAATCATCGGGGGCAGCCCGGAAGACAGGTGCAAGTCAGACGCACCCTGTTTGGCCGAGAAGGCAAGCAGTTCAGTAATATCCATAGGAATCCTCGGAAGGCTTTTTCTTTTGTCCCGGTTGCTTCCGCCCGACGGGGATCACTTGGCATTTCAGTGACCTGCGAGTAACGTGTCACCGTACAAATGACAGAACGGGCGTGGCGATTTCACACTATGAGCAGCATAGCAGACAACATCGGGAGCGTAACCCGACGCATACAAAAAGCAACATTGCAGGCGGGCCGGGAGCCCGGGTCTGTGGCCCTGCTGGCGGTCAGCAAAACCCGGTCGGTCGACGCTATCCGGGCCGCCGTTGCCGCCGGGCAACTGGCGTTCGGGGAAAACTACCTGCAGGAGGCGCTGGACAAGATCGACGCTCTGGCTGACCAGCCAGACATCGACTGGCATTTCATCGGGCCCATCCAGTCCAATAAGACCCGTCAGATCGCATCCGCCTTTGCCTGGGTCCACAGCGTTGACCGGCTGAAAATCGCCCGCCGGCTCAGCGAGCAGCGACCTCCAGGCCTGTCGCCATTGAATATCTGCCTTCAGGTCAACATAAATAACGAACAGAGCAAGTCGGGCTGTCATCCCGATGAGCTGCCCGCCCTGGTTGAAAGCATCGGCGCTTTGCCGCAGCTCTCCCTCCGGGGGCTGATGGCCATCCCGGACCCCGAGCAGCCCGAAGCCGGGCTTCGGGCAAGCTTCCGGGCGCTGGCTAACCGGCTGCAGCAACTGAAGGCGGATTACCCGACCGCCGGGCCACTGGACACACTGTCCATGGGCATGTCGGGAGATCTGGAGCTGGCGATCGCCGAGGGGGCCACCTGGGTACGTGTGGGCACGGACCTGTTCGGAGCACGGCCGCCGAAGAGCTGAACCGGCTGGTTCCTGCTATCATCAGGGCCGGACGTTAAACCGATCAACCGTTGGAGTGAACCTTGAGCACATCACCAACCATTTCATTTATTGGCGCCGGCAACATGGCCACCGCCATTATTGGCGGTATGCTGGACAACGGCTACAAAGCTGGCAACATCTGGGTCAGCGCCCCGGACGATGGCCACCTGCAGGCCATCCGCAAACGCTTCGGTGTCAGCGTGACCACCGACAACCGCTACTGCGCCCAACAGGCCGACATGGTGGTGCTGGCGGTCAAGCCCCAGGTGATGGCCGATGTCTGCCGCGATATCGCACCGGTGGTCCAGAACACCCGGCCCCTGATGGTGTCCATCGCCGCCGGCCTGGGTGCCGATACGCTCGATGAGTGGTTGGGTGGCGGGTTGCCCCTGGTCCGGGTCATGCCCAACACCCCGTCTCTGGTTGGCAAAGGCGCGGCAGGCCTGTTTGCCAATGCCCAGGTCAAGGACGATCAGAAATCCATGGTGCAGTCGGTGTTCGAGAGCATTGGCTCCGCCCTCTGGGTAGACGACGAAGCCCAACTGCATGGGGTGACTGCGCTGTCCGGCAGCGGCCCGGCCTATTTTTTTCTGATGCTGGAGTCGCTCGAAGCAGCCGCGACCGAAGCGGGAATTGCCGCACCCACAGCCCGGGAACTGGCCATCCAGACCATGGCCGGTGCCGCGGAAATGGCCGCCCGGAGCGAGCACGACCCAGCCCAGTTGAAACGGAACGTGATGTCGCCCGGTGGCACCACCGAGCAGGCCATCAACACGTTTGAAGACGGCGGCATGCGCGACCTGGTCAAGAAGGCGTACAGCGCTGCCTACCAGCGCTCCGAAGAGATGGCCAGAGAACTGGCGGGCAAACAGTAACTGACAACGGAGAAACGGCTTCATGCTGGCAGACATCCTGATTACGATCCTGCTGATCGCGTCCACCTTTTACCTCACCATCGTACTGTTACGATTCCTGTTGCAACTGGCCCGGGCGGATTTCTACAACCCGATTTCCCAGTTTGTGGTGAAGGCCACCAACCCGCTCCTGCGCCCGCTTCGCAAGCTGATTCCCGGATGGGGTGGTATTGATGGCGCGTCGCTGGTTCTGGCCATTATTATTCAGGCGGTTACCTTTGTGCTGATCCTGATCGCCCTGAATGGGGGTCTTCCTGCCATCAACCCGATCACACTGGTGGTCTGGTCGGTCCTCAACGTCCTGGACCTGATCGTGAAGATCTATTTCTGGTCGGTCATCGCCATTGTGGTGGTAAGCTGGATTGCACCAAACAGTGGCCACCCTGCGATCCAGCTCATCGCGCAGATCACCGAACCGGTGATGCGCCCCGTCCGCAACCTGATGCCCTCCATGGGCGGCCTGGACCTGTCACCGATTGTCGTGTTCCTGATCCTGAACGTGATCTCGGTGATGATCGAGCACATGAAAATGGCCGCGGGCCTGGGTGCCATCGGCCTCGGACTGTAAACTGTGTCTCAATAATACACTTTGTAACAGTTTTCGACGAAACTCACTCACTCCGAGCCGACGAATCATCTGATTGATTTTTCGGCTCTTTTTTTGGGTCAGCGACCACGTGGCACACACACCTTGTGAACGCCCGCCGCAAACCTTCAAAGAACAGTATAGTATTACCCAAAAGTAATCCGTTGCCCGCGCCAGGCCTCATCCACGCGCCCGGGCTACCCGGAAGTCGCGCAGAAGGAACATCCGATGACCCCACAGGGAACTCTGTCGCAGCAGGTAGAGGCGTACCACAGCTGGAAAAAAGAGCTGATTCGTCAGATTGGCCGTTACCGCTTGTGGCTGCAGGATAATCACCTGTTTTCCGACGATGTCAGCACCCGCATCCGCAATGGCCTGGAGCTGCTGATTGAGGATGAGCTCACTATTGCCTTTGTGGGTGAATACTCCCGTGGCAAAACCGAACTGATCAACGCCCTGTTCTTCTCCGAATACGGCCAGCGCATGCTGCCCTCCCAGGCCGGTCGCACCACCATGTGCCCGACTGAACTGTTCTTCGATCGCAGCGCCAATCAGAATTACCTGCTGTTGCTGCCCATTGAGACCCGCACCGGAGACCTGTCTCTGCAGCAGTTGCGCAAGCAGCCCGAGCGGTGGGTCAAACACGAACTGGATGAGCGCGACCCGGAAATCATGCGGGAGGTGCTGGCGGAGGTGGCCAGGGTCAAGAGCGTGCCACCGGAGGAAGCCCGGGCTCTGGGCTTCGATGAAGACATGCTCGAGCACGACCGCAACAACCCCGGCCATGTTCTGGTGCCCGCCTGGCGCAACGCCCAGATCAGCATCCGGCATCCGCTGTTTGAACGTGGTCTTCGCATCCTCGACACACCGGGCCTGAACGCCCTCGGCTCCGAGCCGGAACTGACCATCAGCATGCTGCCCCGCGCCCACGCGGTGATCTTCGTGCTGAGCGCAGACACCGGCGTGACCGCCAGCGACATGACCATCTGGAAGGAGCATATCGATACCGAGCACGCCGACCACCGGGCCGGCCGGTTCGCAGTCCTGAACAAGATTGATGTGCTGTGGGACGATCTCCAGGGCGAAAAGCACACCCAGGACGCCATCGAGCGGGTGCGCAGCTACACCGCGGATCATTTGGGTATCCGTCAGCACGACGTCATTCCACTTTCGGCCAAGCAGGGCCTGGTGAGCCGGGTTCGCCGGAACGAGGAGTTGTTCCAGCGCTCCAATCTCGGGCAACTCGAGCAATTGATCATCCAGCGCATCCTGATGCACAAGGAACAACTGATCACCCAGAGCCTGATCAATGATCTCCTGGGCATGCTGCAAAACAGCCAGGCCGCGATGCAACACCGGTTGTCTGCACTGGAGGAGGAACTCGAGGCCTGCTCCGGGGCCACCATGGACAAGGCAGCGCTGGGGCGACTGGCCGAACGGGCTCAGAAAGACTACGACTTCTACTACAAAAAGCTGATCACCCTGCGTTCGAGCCGCCGCCTGATGGGCTCCCAGGGCGACATGCTGAAACACCTGATCAGTGAAGATCGTTTTGAGGCCCACGCCGACCGTATTCGCCAGCACATGTCGAAAAGCTGGACCACTGCGGGGATGAACCGGGCCATGGACCAGTTTTTCGAGTTGCTGGAAAGCGACCTCAGCAACCTGATGAGCGAGGGTAACCTTGCCGAAAAAATGGTGGGCGCTATCTACCGCCGCTACAACGAGGACACCCGGGCACGCCACCTGGAGCCGATTCCCCTGCGCGCCGGCCGGCATGTGATTGCGATTCGCGAACTGCGCAAGAAAGCCCGCCGGTTCCGGATCAGCCCCAAAAACCTGTTGACCGAACAGTCACTGCTGGTACAGCGATTCTTCAACGTCATGGTCAGCGAAGCCCGCACGCTGCACGACCGGGTTCGCAAAGATGTCGAGCGCTGGCCGTCCGAGGCCCTGTTGCCGATCATGCAGTACTCGCTGGAGCAGAAGCAGCTACTGGAGCATCAGATCCGCCGGTTGCGGGACATGGTGCGCAGCGACCGAGACAGCCGGTCCGAACGGGAGCGTCTGCAAAACACCCTTAGCGATCTGCGCCGGCAACTGGAACTGGCGGACGCCATGCAACGCCAGATCCGCAAACCGGCCCCGACTCTGATCCAGCAGAAAGTGGTGAACATTTCCGGGGCCATCTGAGGCCCCGGGGCCCCCTCCCGCCCCGGCCGTGCAA
>CBIHLH010000162.1:0-7637 GCA_966210405.1 uncultured Marinobacter sp. | reverse complement strand
GAATAAACAACCCGCCGCCGTGCTGACTGGCCAGGTAGGGAAACTGCCACAGATTGGCGAGGCCCACCGTCGCACCGACCGAGGCCCAGAAAAACGTTGATTTTCGGGAAAAGGACCCGATAGAAGTCTGATACGGCGTAGGCATTCGCGTCCCTGATGATATCTGGCCCGTTATTGTAGCCGATGCCCACCGATCCGCACGACCGAACGCAAACCATCCCGGCGAATTCGTGACCGGTCTGGCACTCCTGGGCTACAATGCGCGCTTTGCCGGGCCTGAGCCTGGCCCACTCGTTCACTCGTCCGAACCCGGATAATGGATTCATGAGCAAGAAGAAACCCGGAACGCCAAGCAGCACCATCGCCCTGAACAAAAAGGCGAAACACGAATACCACATCGAGCAACGTTTCGAAGCCGGTCTGGCGCTGCTGGGCTGGGAAGTGAAATCCCTGCGCGCCGGCAAGGCCCAGCTGGTAGACGCCTATGTGCTGCTGAAAAACGGCGAAGCCTGGCTGCTCGGCTCGCACATCACACCGCTGACCACCGCGTCCACCCACGTCATTGCGGACCCGACGCGCACCCGAAAACTTCTGCTGCACGCCAAGGAGATCGCCAAGATCATCGGCAGTGTTAACCAGGCAGGCTATACCTGCATCCCCCTGGCACTGTACTGGAAACAGAACAAGGTAAAGTGCGAAATCGCCCTGGTGAAGGGCAAAAAGCAGTTCGACAAGCGTGCCACCGAGAAAGAGCGCGACTGGAACCGCCAGAAGCAGCGTATTCTGCGCGAAGCGAACACCTGACCCCAGGCACTGCCGCACCGATTTGTGTCGCATTCTGACACTCTTTGCCCGTTCCGTATTCAGCCCTATACTGTCTGGCTCCGGCGGCTGAGCTGTCCCGGTCCGTCGAGGTAGTTCGACAATCACGGTGCATGGCAAAGGGAGCGCTTATGTCACCCGAACTGACCCCCATGTCAGCCATTGACCGCGCCTGGCTGAGAATGGACACGCCAACCAATCCGATGATGATCAGCAGCGTGCTGATTTTCGACCACCCACTTTCGATTCCCCGGCTCAAGCGAACGCTCCGGGAGCGCCTTCTCTGTTATGACCGATTCCACCAGCGCGTGGTCAGCCAGAGAGGCCGGGTGTACTGGCAGGACGACCCCCTGTTCGACATTGACAACCACCTGCATCGCATCGGCCTGCCCGGTAACGCCGGCATGGCCGAACTCCAGGCGCTGGCCAGTGACCTCAACAGCACGACACTGGATTCCCGGCGGCCACTCTGGCAGATCCACTGCATTGATAACCTCAACGGCAACGGCGGCGCACTGCTTGTACGAATTCACCATTGCATTGCCGACGGCATTTCCCTGGTTCGGGTGCTCTTGTCACTTACCGACAGAACGCCCGAGCCGAGGCTGGACCGGATAGCACCGAGACCGGATAGCAGACGATCACCCCGCTCGGCCGCTCGCCGGTTGTCCGGACGACTGGCCGACAACGCGAAAACCGCGGCCACCCAGGCCCGGCACTTCCTGCGGGCCCTGCGCCGGAATCCCGGCTACCCAATCCAGCTGGCAACCGCCGCGGGCGGTATCACCATGGACCTGCTCAAACTCGGCCTCGCGCCTTTCGAGCCCGATACCGGCCTTAAAACACCGCTATCCGGGCGCAAACAGGTAGCCTGGGCCAAACCACTGGCACTGGCCGACGTGAAAGCCTGCGCGAAGTCGCTGGGCGGTAGCATAAACGACGTCTTGCTCTGTGCCGCCACCGGCGCCCTCCAACGGTACTTCCTGGCCCACGGGGAAACCATCCCTCCTTGCGGCATCCGCGTGGCTGTGCCGTTCAACCTGCGCCCCCGGAGCCAGCCCGTCCGTGAACTGGGCAACCAGTTTGGACTGGTTCTGGTATGCCTGCCCGTGGACGTGCCGGAGCCGGTCATGTGTTTCCATCAGGTCCAGGAAAACATGAATCGCCTCAAGCGCTCCTGGCAGGCCCAGGTCACCTACAGCCTGCTGGATCTGTTTGGCCGGGGGCCAGATGCCCTCGAAAGGCGGGCCCTGGACTTGCTCAGCCACAAGGCCTCGGCGGTGCTTACCAACGTGCCCGGCCCCCGCCAACCTGTCTACCTGGCCGGCAGCAAACTGGTCCAACCCATGTTCTGGGTACCCCAGACCGGCAACATCGGCATCGGCATGAGCATCTTCAGTTACGCCGATACCGTACAATTCGGCATCAGCGTCGATACCGCCATCCGGGTAAACCCGAACGAAATCATGTCGTACTTCCGGGAAAGCTTTGAGACGCTCAATCAGGCAGCACAAGCGGCCAACCAGCCCCAACTGGCCCGTCAGGCAGGCTGACCGTAGGTACAAATAACGGCCGCTGGCTGGCCAGCAACAAAATGAAGCCTTGAAGTCCGGCAAGCCGGACACATATACTGCACCTAAGGGGACGACATGGCTTCGACGCCGGTGGCGAACCCTTGGGTGCATGTCGAGATGGCAGCGAATCTCGTTAATCCAAAGCTGCAACGCAATAGTCGCAAACGACGAAAACTACGCACTAGCAGCGTAAGCTGCTAGTCGTCCTGACCGGGTCGCCCGTAGCCCGGAAGCAACATCTCAGGACGTCATCGCTTACGGGATGCTCCGTTTTCCAGAGTTCACTGGCTAACGGCTAAGATCTAAAGAACTCGGTTCTTGCACCCTGGCTCTCGGGTCGCTTGAACTTAAATCAATAGAGAGACGCTAAGCATGTAGACCTCAAGGCTGAGTACTGGCGGACGCGGGTTCAATTCCCGCCGTCTCCACCAACCAACCGCAAAAAAGCCCCTGATTTCAGGGGCTTTTTCGTTAAATCTTCACCAACTAACCTCTTTTTCATTCCCCTTTCATGAATTCACAGCCCATCCACGGTACTGTTCACTTCTACGTTTACCGAGCCCCATAGCCACGCATTCATGAATCAGCCAGACGACCCATCCAGTCTCACCGAGCTTCTGCATCGCCTTCGGACAGAAACAGAAGGTATGGACCAGGTCTCCGTAGACGACATTCTGTCTGCCGTTGGTGAGCGCTCGTTCGGGCCGCTGGTTCTGATTGCCGGGGTGATCGCGCTGGCACCGCTTATTGGCGACATTCCGGGGGTGCCTACACTGCTGGGGCTGTTGGTGTTGCTCACATTGGGCCAGTTGATCTTCCACCGGCGCGCCATCTGGATTCCGGCGAAGCTGGCGAGGAGAAAGGTTGCGCGGGGTAAACTGCTCAGGGGGCTGGACTGGATGGATAAGCCGGCACGGTTCCTGGATCGCGGCGCGAAGCAGCGGCTGATCTGGATCGTCCGGGGACCGGGGCAATACGTTATGGCCATTATCTGTATGCTGGTGGCGGCCGCCATGCCCATTATGGAAGTAGTCCCCTTCAGCGCCAATGGCGGTGGGCTGGCATTGACGGCCTTCGGGCTGGCCATTGTGGCAAGGGACGGGCTGCTCGCCCTGTTCGCCATCCTGATGACCGCAGGCACCACCTGGTTCGTGTTGAGCAACCTGCCGTGGTAACCGGCCCGGACGAATTCTGTCACCATTTGAAACAAAGCTTCTGAATCCCGGGTTATCCCAAAGCTGCTACTATTGCTACATACTTTCTCTGGCTGTGCAGCCTCTGGCACACCACACTGAACCAACCCTGCGACCAAGCTCCTGCCGTCGGGAGCTTTTGCATGTGAAAGGATCCGGCTTTATGTCCAGCAAAGCGAAGCAGTCCCAAAAACTTCTGCTGTTCCGGCTCTCCGGTGAGCGTCTGTTCGGGATTGGCACCCTGAAGATCCGGGAAATCCTGCCTTTCATGCGTCTGACCAAACTGCCGCACAGTCATCACGCGGTGATCGGCACGGCAACCTTTCGGGGTTCGGCTGTTCCCGTGATCGATATGGCGGCAGCCGTGGGTTACACGCCACTCACCCGTGAAGAACAGACCAAGGCCTCGATTATTGTCACCGACATCCAACGCCAGGAGATCGGTTTTCTGGTGCGCAGTGTCCAGCAGATTGTCGAAACCGACTGGAAAGAGGTAATGCCCCCGCCCAAGGCATTGGGCACCAGGGCGTTCATCACCGGGTTGCTGGATCTTGATGGCGACATCATCCAGTTGCTCGATGTGGAATTACTGCTGGCCAAGGTGTATCCGGAGTCCCTGAATGCGCAGGACGTAACACTGACGGATGTCCAGAGCGAAACCCTCAAATCCCTCAACATCCTTTTGGTGGACGACTCCCAGGTGGCGCGCAAGCAGTTGTCAGACGTGCTGGACAGCAAGGACATCCGTTACCAGGTGACCAGCAACGGCGATGAGGCCCTGCAGATTCTGCTGCGTGACAACGAACTGGGCCGGCCCACCGAAATCCTGGTCAGCGATATTGAGATGCCGGGCCTGGACGGCTACGAGCTGGCGTTCAATATCCGGGACAACCCGGCGCTGAAACAGCCGTATATTATCCTGCACACTTCACTGAACAGTGAGATGAGCCTGAGCTATGCCAACCAGGTCGGCGCCAACGAGGCGCTGACCAAGTTTGATGCGCAGGAGTTGTTGCAGGCTATGCTGAGGGGCGCGGAGCAAGACGGTTAAGGCCTCAGCCCCCGGATGAAGGCTTCCGCGTCGACGCGTCATCTTTCAGAGCGTCTTCCGCAGACTGCTCAAGTTCCTTCATGGCCTCTTGCAGCCTCTCACCGAATTCGTCCACGGCGCTCTCAGCCTTGCGGCTCAGCTCACCCATGATGCTGCTGAACGGCGATGGGTTCAGGATCGCCTCAGCGGTGCGATCATAATCCACCAGCCACTGGTCCTGGGTGCGCACCAGATAGGTGATCAGTTCCGCGCGGTCATCTCCGGAGCCGGCCTCGGCGGGCAACCGGGTTACGATGGTGGCTTCACGGTCCTCGATGACAACCCGGCCAAACGATGGCACAACGTCTGTCCAGTCGCGTTTGAAACCAAGCCTTTAAAACAGGGACGAATCATTACCGTGCTACCTCCGGCTCGAAATCCGGAACGCATGATACACCGCTTACAGGTTGCAGGTCAGTTCCGCCAGTTCCTCGTCAAAAACCCTCCGGTTCTCGCTGTAGTCCACGGGCACGTCCACCAGGTGGACACCCCCATCAGCCAGCGCACGTTCCAGGGTCGGGCGCAGATCCTCAGTTCGGGTAACGCGGTGACCGGTGGCGCCGTAGGATTCGGCGTACTTCACAAAATCCGGGTTGCGATAGTCCAGTCCGAAGCCCTCGTACCCTTCCTGGGCCTGCTTCCACTTGATCATGCCATAGGCACTGTCGTTGATAATCAGCACCACCAGGTTGAGGTTCAGGCGAATGGCCGTTTCCATCTCCTGACTGTTCATCATGAAGCCGCCGTCGCCGCAGATCGCCATCACCTTCAGGTCCGGGTACAGCATGGACGCCATCATGCCGCTGGGCAGGCCGGCCCCCATGGAGGCCAATGCGTTATCCAGCAGTACGGTATTGTTATCGTAAGCCCGGTAATTGCGGGCAAACCAGAGTTTGTACATGCCATTGTCCAGCGCGATGATGCCGTTGTCGGGCATCACCTGCCGGACATCATGAACAATGCGCTGGGGAATGACCGGGAACCGGTCGTCTTCCGCCCGCTCCTGCAGGTGCGCGTCCACGGCCTCCTTCACCTCCATAAGCTGGCTGAAGTCGTGGTTGGCACACTGGCCGCAGTTCTCAGCTATGTAGTCCACACTGTTGGCGATGTCCCCCACTACCTCGTGTTGCGGGAAGTAGACCGGGTCGACATCGGCCGCACTGAAGTTCACGTGAATGACTTTCTTGCCACCCGGAGTCATGAAAAACGGCGGTTTTTCAACGACATCATGGCCAACATTGATCACCAGGTCGGCACGGTCGATGGCGCAATGAACAAAATCTCCGGCGGAGAGTGCGGCATTGCCCAGATAACGGGGATGTCGTTCATCCACCACGCCCTTGCCCATCTGGGTAGTAAAGAACGGAATGCCGGTCACGTTGACCAGATGAATCAGTGCCTGCGACACCCGTTTGCGGTTGGCGCCGGCACCGATCATGATCAGCGGGTGCCGGGCGTCGCGCAGCATGTCACACGCCACATCCAGGCTCTTCTGGCTGGCGGAAGGCCGCCGGGCGTCGCTGGGCGTGAAGATATGCGTGCCCGGCTCGGGCACCTCATCGGCAATGTCTTCCGGCAGTTCCAGGTGCACCGCACCCGGCCGCTCCTCCGACGCCAGCCGGAAGGCTTCGCGAACCTTGGCGGGAATGGTGTTGGCGTTACTGATCTGGCGGGTGTACTTGGTGAGAGGGCGCATCAGGTCCACCACGTCCAGAATCTGGAACAAGCCCTGCTTCGAGGATTTGATCGGCTTCTGGCCCGAGATCATCATCATGGGCATGGCACCGAGTTGCGCGTAGGCCGCCGCCGTCACCAGGTTGGTGGCGCCGGGCCCCAGGGTAGAGAGGCAAACGCCCACCTGGCCAGTCAGGCGCCCGTACGTGGCGGCCATAAAGCCGGCTGCCTGTTCGTGGCGGTTAAGAACCAACTGGATACTTGAGGTTCGCAGAGCTTCGAGGAACGCCAGGTTTTCCTCGCCAGGCACCGCGAAAATGGTTTTTACGCCTTCATTTTCCAGCGCCCGGATAAACAATTCGGCCCCGTTGCGGGCCTGAGGTTGATCGTTGTCCATGGCTATCCTTTTGAGTCGGTGGATTCCGCATTCAATCGGTTCTGGGAGGCTCCGCCTGCAGTGCATCAGCCGGTACGCGGTCCTTGCCCCAGCTCCGGAGTACACCCTGTACTACGCGCTGCAACTCCTCATCGCTCACTTCTGCAGGCTCACCGCGTTCCAGCGGATCGAAATGGAAGATGTAGAGCCGCGAAGTGAACTGCTCGAACGGCAGCGACGACTCGCCAAAGCGTTCACCGTGTCCGGAGGTACTCACCTTCACGTCGTCGCCCCAGTTCTGGCCGCTGTCGTTATTTGGGTTGAAAAAGTACACCCGCATCTCACCGTCCGGATCCAGCGCTGCCCGGAGGATGGTAATGGCATGCCAGCCAATGAACCGCGCCGCACTGTCGGTGACGGCGATGCCGGCCGGCTGGGGATGGATCAGCGGCTGATTGCCGTTGTAGTAAGGGTGGTAACTGGCGTAGAAGTGCCGGATAAAACCGTCCAGATCGTCCAACTGCCCGGTCGCCACATCCACATTGATGGCGAAGCCCCGGCCAGCGGACCAGCCGTGAAACTCGGGGTTCACCCACTTATGAGGGTCGCCCTCGCGCACAACACACAGCCGCCCCATCTCTGCGTAGATACGGTCCAGATGGGGAACCACCACCAGCGACACCGGGTCCAGATCCAGGGCAACCTCCGATGCAACCCCACCCGCACTGCGGGCGGAAGACACCGGCTGCCCCTCAAAGTGCATGATGATCTCGTTATCCCGGGCCGCCCAGGCCACCATCTGCAACAGATAGTCCGGGTCGTTGTAGGCCCACATGGACAGAGCCCGGGCCGATTGGCACGTCGGGTTGTTGCCCTGGCCAACCCCCAGGGGCTGGCCCAGCATGTTC
>CBIHLH010000161.1:0-7687 GCA_966210405.1 uncultured Marinobacter sp. | reverse complement strand
CGCCTGAAGAATGTTTTGATCATCGCGGTTCTGTTGCGATTCATGGACAGTTTCATGATCTATACCGAGCCGTTCGTCCTGACCGGTGGCGGCCCGGGAAGCTCAACCACCTTTTTAAGCCAGACGTTAGCCACCATGGCGATCGGTCAGTTCGACCTTGGCCGGGCTGCGGCTTTCTCACTGATCTATTTCCTGATCGTGCTGCTGATTTCGTGGCTGTTTTTTACCGCCATCACCGCTGCCGATAAAGAAAAATAAGGAGAATGCGATGAAACAGACACGCTCCAAGAACCTCGGGATCACGTTCTACATTGTGCTCCTTTTGATGCCCATCTACTGGTTGCTGAATATGTCGTTCAAGACCAACCAGGAAATTCTCAGTGGCCTGACGCTATGGCCAGAGAAGTTCACGTTTGCCAACTATGCCGTGATTTTCACGGACCCCAGCTGGTACAGCGGCTACATCAATTCGATGATTTACGTGTCCATGAACGTGGTGATTACCCTTCTGGTCGCGTTACCGGCGGCCTACGCCTTCAGCCGGTACAAATTTGTGGGGGACAAACACCTGTTCTTCTGGCTGCTGAGCAATCGCATGGCACCGCCGGCGGTGTTTCTGCTGCCATTCTTCCAGCTGTATTCGTCCATTGGCCTGTTCGATACCCACATTGCGGTGGCCCTGGCGCACTGTCTTTTCAATGTACCGCTGGCGGTGTGGATACTGGAGGGATTTATGTCCGGGGTACCTCGCGAATACGATGAGATGGCCTACATTGATGGCTACAGCTTTCCGAAATTTTTCGTGAAAATTTTTCTCCCGATGATTCGCTCTGGCATCGGTGTGACGGCATTTTTTGCGTTTATGTTTTCCTGGGTTGAGCTGCTTTTGGCAAGCACCCTGACGGCCGTGGATGCCATACCCATTGGTGCGGTCATGACCCGGACCATCGGCGCAAGCGGTATCGACTGGGGTCTGCTGGCAGCCGCCGGCGTGCTCACCATTATTCCCGGCATCCTGGTTATCTGGTTCGTTCGCAACCACGTGGCCACCGGTTTCGCCCTCGGACGCGTATAAAGGAGAACAGACATGCTTGCGTGGATGAACTGGACACTGCCCGTAGCGATTTTTTTCGCTGTGATAGCCATGATTCTGGCGATCATGACCGTTTATGAAGTTGTGTCACCCTGTGTGGAGCGCAAAGGCTTTCTGCCCATCTCCACCACCCGCGGAGATCGGCTGTTCATTGGCTTGCTTTCCGCGGCGTATATTCACCTGACGTTTATCGCAGTCAGCGATATCACGCTCTGGGTGGCGCTGGCGGTCTCCGTGATCTGGCTCTTGGTGCTGTTGCGCTGGGGTTGACGGTGGGCCTTGCCTGGGTGTTGTGTTAAATCGAACATCCGGGCAGAAAATCTTGCTCAAAAAGGTTGTAAAGATTTCGAAAACGAACTATTTTCTTAGACATGATCGGAATCGATCATTCATTGATTCCGGCATCAACGGATAGCGATCCGAAAGCGCTATGCAACCGGAACGGAACACCCGGTGATTCGTTCCATTCAAAACAAGATGAACGAGGTTGGATATGTTCAAGAACAATAACTATCCTGGAAACCTGCTTCTAAGTGCCGCCATCGGCGCCGTGGGACTGGGTTTGAGCCTGCAGGTCAGTGCTGACCAGTACACCGACGCGGCTGAGCAGTGGGTCAATCAAGAGTTCAAGCGGTCAACCCTGACCAAAGAACAGCAAATGGAAGAGATGAAGTGGTTTATCGAGGCTGCGAAAGAATTTCGTGGCATGGATATCAACGTTGTTTCTGAAACGATTGCCACTCATGAGTATGCATCCAACGTGCTGGCCAAAGCGTTCTCTGATATCACCGGTATCAATGTGACTCACACGCTGATCCAGGAAGGCGATGTTATCGAGAAACTGCAGACCCAGATGCAGTCTGGCCGAAACATCTACGATGCCTACGTCAATGACTCCGACCTGATCGGTACACACTTCCGCTACGGCAAAGTGGTTGCGGTTGAGGACATCATGAACGGCGATGGCAAGGACTTTACGCTGCCTACGCTGGATCTCGATGATTTCATCGGACTGGACTTCACCACCGGTCCTGATGGCAAGCTGTACCAACTGCCTACCCAACAGTTCGCCAACCTCTACTGGTTCCGTGCTGACTGGTTCGAGCGTGAAGATCTGAAAAAGCAGTTCAAGGAACTGTATGGCTACGAGCTGGGTGTACCGGTCAACTGGTCCGCTTACGAAGACATCGCTGAGTTCTTCTCGGTCCACGTGAAGGAGATCGACGGTGAGCGAGTCTATGGCCACATGGATTACGGCAAGAAAGATCCGTCACTGGGCTGGCGTTTCACGGATGCCTGGTTCTCCATGGCTGGCGCGGGTGACAAGGGATTACCCAATGGCCTGCCAGTGGACGAGTGGGGTATCCGGGTTGAGGAATGTCACCCGGTGGGATCAAGCGTCAGCCGTGGCGGCGCCACCAACGGCCCCGCTGCTGTGTATGCCACTCGTAAGTACGTAGAGTGGCTGGAAAAGTATGCACCGCCTCAAGCTCAGGGCATGACCTTCTCTGAAGCGGGCCCGGTTCCGGCCCAGGGTAACATCGCCCAGCAGATTTTCTGGTATACCGCGTTCACTGCGAGCATGATCAAAGACGGCTTGCCGGTGGTTAACGAAGACGGAACACCGAAATGGCGCATGGCACCCTCCCCCCGTGGACCCTACTGGGAAGAGGGCATGAAGCTGGGCTATCAGGACGTCGGTTCCTGGACCTTCATGAAGTCCACTCCGCAGAAGCGTCGTCTGGCAGCGTGGCTGTACGCCCAGTTCACTGTGGCCAAGACTGTGTCCCTGGAAAAGACCATCGCTGGCCTGACTCCGATTCGCGAGTCCGATATCGAGTCTGACGTGATGACCGAACTGGCGCCGAAGCTCGGTGGTCTGGTGGAATTCTACCGCAGTCCGGCCCGCGTCCAGTGGTCGCCGACGGGCACCAACGTCCCTGACTATCCCAAGCTTGCTCAGTTGTGGTGGCAGTACATTGCCCGAGCTGCCAGTGGCGAAGCAACCGCTCAAGAGGCTCTGGATGGCCTGGCGGAAGCGCAGGACCGGGTTATGGAGCGTCTTGAGCGCGCCAATGTACAACCCGTCTGCGGCCCGAAGCTGAACGAGCCGCGCGATCCGCAGTACTGGCTTGATCAGCCAGGTGCGCCGAAGCCCAAGCTGGCTAACGAGAAACCACAAGGCAAGACCGTTGCCTACGATGAACTGCTGAAGACCTGGGAAGAGGCTCGCTAAAGCCAGCTGATTCCTGAAAGAGCATTGCCTGCCGCGCTCGGACCCTTTGATTGCGGCAGGCACTGCACCGTTGTCACGGTGGGTTTGGCCGGTTGCTTACAGTTTCCCCCCTTTCAAGCATTACAGGTAACGCTCCCCCCCGGAGCAGGCCCTGCCGGCCCTTTTTCCTCCGTATGTCAGAGCTCGCCAGAGCCATGACGCCTGTGGAGTATAACAATGAAAAAAGTCTCCGTAATACACCGTTTATACGCCGGATTTGGACTGCTTTGCGTCATCATCGCCTGTTGGGGTGTGTTTAATCTCTCCATCATGTCCTCCTTCTCCGGTACCACCCAGGAGCTGACATCGGATGTTTTTCCCCTGAGCGCGCTTATCCAGGCGTTGGATGCGCATCGTTCAGAAGCCGGCAAGCAGGCGTTGGCTGTGGCTTCAGCCGGCGACCAGGACACACTTGAGCAGCGCCTTGGCGCCTTCCGTCAAACCATCAATGCGATTGAAAGCCGTGTGGCGACCCTGGAATCCGTCGAGGGTCTCAACGCGTTCCCTGACGTGCAGTCGCGTATTGCCGGAATACAGGAACAGGTCAGGGATCTCATGGGTGCCGCCGATTCCGTCGCTGACCATAAATCACAATTGCTGGCAGTGTCGGAAGCGGTGGACAGTGGCTTGTCGGCCTTCATTGCCAACAACGCCGAAATCAAACGGATCCTGGTGCGGGAAGGGACAGAGGCCGCAGGCGACGATATCTACATTCGAGATCTGCTCACCACGGTGATGGACAATCTGGCCTATATTGAACTGCTGATCATGCAAATGGTCGGTACGGAAGATACTCGAAAGCTGGGTAAGATCGTTGAAAATCTTAGATTTAACACTCTGAATCTGGAACAGGACATCAACGCCCTGGTGGCGGAGGTCCCCAGGCTGGATAGCTTGCCGCCCCTGGTGGCCACGTTCATGGCAGCGGTCAATCAGGAAGACGGCATCATCAGCCAGTACGCCGGTTTCCGGCAGACCCGGCAGAGCCTTCAGGATGCCGTGGCGTCGGTGGACAGCGCGCTTGCGGTGCTCGCTTCCCGGCTGGACGCGATGGCGCTGGCGGTGTCGGACCGGGCCACGGGCGTGGTGACGTCGCTGGACCAACAGGCGAGACAGTCAGAGCAGTTGGTGTACTGGCTGGTTCCGCTGGTTATCCTGATCGCCATAGCCACGTCTGCCTGGTTGGGCCGTATGATCAGCCAACCCCTGCAAGCGACCCTGAAGCACCTGTCGGCTATGGCCAGCGGGGATTACTCCCGTCGTTTGAGTTTTGATGCCAAAGGCGAGTTTATTGATTTGAAGGCGTCGGTGAACCAGTTGGCGGATGCCATGGCCACCGTGCTGGACAGCCTGCAGGCGGCGGGCGCCGATATTGCCGTGATTGCCTCCGGCAACTCCCGTTTTGCCCGGGACTTCAACGGGCGGATTCGTCAACAATCCGATGAACTGGGGGCCATTGCCACGGCCATGACGGAAATGGAAGCATCGGCCCGGGAGGTTGCCGGATCGGTGCGGGAGACCCACAAATTGGTTGGCGAGGTCAATACCGAAATTGCCGACAACCTGACGGCCGCTGATCGCGGACGCCGATGTGTGGCTGACCTCGAGGCCGGGGCGCAGATGACCGCCGGCAAGCTGAAGCAACTGGAAAAAGCCTCGCTGGATATTGGCCGGATTACTGAGGCCATTGACGAGATTGCCAATCAGACCAATCTGCTGGCCCTGAACGCGGCCATTGAGTCGGCGCGTGCAGGTGAGGCCGGGCGCGGATTTGCGGTGGTTGCAGATGAGGTTCGTGGCCTGGCCCGGAAAACCACGGAGAGTACCGATACCATCCGGGGACTGGTGGAAGGGCTACAGAGGGAGGCGGCGGATTCGGTGGGATCCATGGATGCCAGCTTCTCCCAACTGGAGTCGGTCAAGACCCTGATGGCCCGGGTATCGGAAGGGGCAGAGAACATCCGGGGTGTGATGACCCGGATTCACCAGGGCGCCGAGCAGATTCGCTATGGCATGGATGAGCAGGAAAGTGTCAGCCGCAACGTATCCCGGCAGGTCAATGACATCAGCGGATCAGCGGTGGACAGTCTGGAAGAGATAGACGGGCTGGTCACCACCTGCGACCGTCTGGAAGACTCCGTAAGCAATATTGAAGCGCTGATGGGGCGGTTCCGGATACATTAACCGAACCGGGAATCGGAAAACGTTTGTTTGATATAACAAAGTCGTCTGATTCCCGGTTTATTTTCGCTTGTTAATGTTCGTTTACGAATATTAATATAGGTAAATATGTTCGTTAAGACAAAGTATATTTCGAAAACAACAAATACGTAACAGGAAAGACGCTATGGAACGAATAAAATCCGTCATCGCCCGGGAAATTCTGGACTCCCGGGGTGTTCCCACAGTGGAGGTGGAGGTAGAACTTCGTAACGGCGTTACTGGCTGTGGGCGCGTGCCGTCCGGCGCCTCAACCGGCTCCCGGGAAGCGCTGGAAAAGCGTGATGGCGACGCGGGCCGTTTCAATGGCAAGGGCGTGCTGCAGGCGGTTGCCGCCGTTCGTGACCGTATTGCGCCGGAGTTGAAAGACCGTGTGGTGTTCGATCAGCTGGTTATCGACCGGCTGATGTGCGACCTCGACGGCACCCCGAACAAGGGTGAGCTGGGCGCCAATGCCATCCTGGCGGTCTCGCTGGCGGTGGCCCAGGCCGCGGCCCGGTATCGCCAGCAGCCACTGTACCGCTACCTGGCGGAACTTTATGGCTGTTCGGGGCCGACGGTCCTGCCGGTGCCGATGATGAATATCATCAACGGCGGGGCCCACGCAGACAACAACGTGGATATTCAGGAGTTCATGATTCAGCCGGTGGGCGCCCCCAGCTACGGTGAAGCCCTGCGCATGGGGGTGGAAACCTTTCACGCCCTGAAATCGTTGTTGCGCAAGAAGGGATTGTCCACGTCGGTGGGCGATGAAGGTGGCTTTGCGCCGAACCTGCGCTCCAGTGAAGAAGCCCTTGACCTGATCATGATGGCGATCGAGAAGGCCGGTTACCGGCCCGGCTCGGACATTGTCCTGGCCCTCGATTGTGCGGCTTCGGAATTCCATGCCAACGGTGTGTATCACCTTGAGGGAGCGGGCAAGCGCTTCGATTCCGGCCAGTTTGCCGATTACCTGCTGTCGCTGGCCATGCAGTACCCCATCGCCTCCATTGAGGATGGCATGGACGAAAGTGACTGGGAGGGCTGGAAAGTGCTGACGGACAAGCTCGGCGAACGCATCCAGCTGGTCGGTGACGATCTGTTCGTTACCAACACCGCACTGATCGCCGAAGGGATCAGGAAAGGCATTGCCAATTCGGCACTGATCAAGTTCAACCAGATTGGCACCCTCACGGAAACCCTGGACGCCATCGGCGTGGCACAGGATGCGGGGTACACCGCGGTTATCTCCCACCGCAGCGGTGAAACCGAGGACACCTTCATCTCGGACCTGGCCGTGGCCACCCGGGCCGGGCAGATCAAAACCGGGTCCCTGTGCCGCTCTGACCGGGTGGCCAAGTACAACCGCCTGCTGCGCATCGAACAGGACCTCGGTGCCCATGCCTTCTATCCCGGTGTTGGCGCCATTCGCTGCGCACTGGATACATGATCAACGGCCCAGGAGACAGATCACCATGAGAAAGCCAATTCTGATCGCAAACTGGAAAATGAACGGCAGCCTGCAGTCCAACCAGGCCCTGATGGTTCGGCTGCTGCCACGGCTCCGACTGTTCCGGAAGACCATGGACCTGGCGGTGTGCCCGCCATTTCCCTACCTGTTCCAGGTACGGGACCTGCTCGGTTACACGGGCATCATGCTGGGCGCCCAGAACGTCTCCAGCTACGTTTCCGGTGCCTATACCGGTGAAGTCAGCGCCACCATGCTGCAGGAAATGGGCTGCCGCTACGTGCTGGTGGGCCACTCCGAGCGCCGTGCCCTGTACGGTGAAACCAGTCAGGACGTAGCGGCCAAGTTCCGGTCGGTGCTCGGTCTCGGGCTGATACCGGTGTTGTGTGTGGGCGAAACCCTGGAAGAGCGGGAGAACAACCAGACCCGAACCGTGATCGAGCAGCAGATCCAGGCGGTTATCGATGAGGTGGGGCTGGCGTCACTGGCCCGTGGCGTGGTGGCCTATGAGCCGGTGTGGGCCATTGGTACGGGTAAAACCGCAACGCCGGAACAGGTATCCCTGGTCCATCAGGACATTCGTCAGTTCGTGGCCCGCTGTGCACCGGAAGCCTCTGGTGATATCAGTCAGGAATTGAGGGTCATTTACGGC
>CBIHLH010000160.1:0-7835 GCA_966210405.1 uncultured Marinobacter sp. | reverse complement strand
ATCCAGGTCTGCGTGCCGACAACACCGTCTCAGGTTTTCCACATGCTTCGTCGGCAGGTCAAGCGGCCACTGCGCAAGCCTCTGGTGGCCATTACGCCCAAGAGCCTCCTGCGCCACAAGGAAGCGACGTCCGATCTGGATGATCTGACCAGCGGTACCTTCAAGACGGTACTGCCGGAGAAGGAGCCGTCCGATCCGAAGAAAGTGACGCGCCTGATCATGTGTAGCGGCAAGGTGTATTTCGATCTTCTGGAGAGAAAGAAGGCTGATGAGCGTGACGATGTCGCCATCGTTCGCATCGAGCAGCTCTATCCGTTCCCGGGCGATGATCTGGACGAACTGCTGAGCCACTACAGCAAGCTCAAGCATGTTGTCTGGTGCCAGGAAGAGCCGATGAACCAGGGTGCCTGGTACTGCAGCCAGCATCACATGCGAAATGCGCTGCATCGCAAGAATCCCAAGCTGTACCTTCAATATGCCGGTCGTGACGCTTCGGCTGCTCCTGCCTGTGGACATATGTCTGTGCACATCGAAGAGCAGAAGAAACTGGTTAACGACGCATTTGAAATTTGACGAGCTACCGAACTAAGGATCTGTAATGTCAACTGAGATTAAAGCCCCCGTTTTCCCGGAGTCGGTCGCAGAGGGTACCGTCGCGACCTGGCACAAGCAGCCGGGCGAAGCTTGTTCACGCGATGAGCTGATTGTCGATATCGAAACCGACAAAGTTGTTCTTGAGGTTGTTGCACCTGCCGATGGTGTTATCGAGGAAATCGTCAAAAACGAAGGCGATACCGTTGAAAGCGGCGAAGTGGTCGGCAGGTTCAAGGAAGGCGCGGCGGGCGAGTCCAAGCCCGCAGAGAGCAAGAAGGAAGAGGCTCCAAAGGAAGAGGCCAAGAGCGACGCTGCTTCCGGCGATGCGATCCTGAGCCCCGCCGCGCGCAAGCTGGCCGAAGAAAATAACGTTGACCCGAACGCCATCAAGGGCACCGGCAAAGATGGCCGTGTGACCAAGGAAGACGTTCAGAACCACGTGGACAGCGCGAAGTCATCCAGTGCGGCGGCGCCTGCGGCCAAGCCGGCTGCCGATATGCCGGAAGTGAATGTGTCCGCCGGTGAACGCCCGGAAAAGCGTGTTCCAATGACCCGCCTGCGCGCCAGCATCGCCAAGCGTCTGGTGAACGCGCAGCAGAGCGCGGCCATGCTGACAACCTTCAACGAAGTCAACATGGCGCCGATCATGGAACTGCGCAAGCAGTATCAGGACAGCTTCGTCAAGCGTCACGGTATCAAGCTGGGCTTCATGTCCTTCTTTACCAAGGCCGCGACCGAGGCCCTGAAGCGCTTCCCCGCGGTGAACGCCTCCATCGATGGCAACGACATGGTGTACCACGGCTACCAGGATATCGGGGTTGCGGTCTCCACCGATCGCGGCCTGGTGGTTCCTGTGGTTCGTGATGTCGATGCCCTCGGTCTGGCGGATATCGAAAAGAAAATCGTCGAATACGGTACCAAGGCCAAAGATGGCAAACTGGGCATCGAAGACATGACCGGTGGTACGTTTACCATCACCAATGGCGGTATCTTCGGTTCCCTGATTTCCACGCCGATCCTGAATCCTCCGCAGACCGCAATCCTCGGCATGCACAAGATCCAGGAGCGCCCGATGGCGGTGAACGGCAAGGTGGAAATCCAGCCAATGATGTACCTGGCGCTTTCTTACGACCACCGAATGATTGATGGCAAGGAAGCAGTACAATTCCTTGTTGCGATCAAGGAAATGCTTGAAGACCCGGCACGTATTCTGCTGGACGTCTGAACCGACCCTTAACGAATCGGAAAACGGGATTAACTATGTCTGATAAGTACGACGTCATCGTCATTGGTGCAGGCCCCGGGGGCTACGTGGCCGCCATCAAAGCAGCACAACTCGGTCTCAAGACCGCGTGTGTCGAATCCTGGACCGCTGAAGACGGCAAAGCGCAGGTGCTTGGTGGCACCTGCCTGAACGTTGGCTGTATTCCGTCCAAGGCGCTGCTGGAGATTTCTCACAAGTTCGAGGAAACCAGCCACGATTACGAGATGCAGGGCATCATCGCCAAGGATGTCAAAATGGACATCGGCAAGATGATGGAGCGTAAGAGCGGCATCGTGAAGCAACTGACCGGCGGTATCGCGGGCCTGTTCAAGTCCAATGGCGTTACGTCTATCCACGGTCATGGCAAGTTGCTGGCGAACCGCAAAGTGGAAGTTACCGGTAAAGACGGCAAGACCAAGACCTATGAGGCGGAAAACGTGATCCTGGCCACCGGTTCCAAGCCGATCCAGATCCCGCCTGCGCCGTTTGATGGCGACTACATTGTGGATTCCGAGGGCGCCCTGGAGTTTACCGAGGTTCCCAAGCGGCTGGGTGTTATCGGGGCCGGTGTTATCGGGCTGGAGCTTGGCAGTGTCTGGGCCCGCCTGGGTTCTGAAGTAACGGTTATCGAAGCCGTTGATACTTTTCTGCCGGCGGTAGACCAGCAGGTCGCCAAGGACGCCCTGAAACAGTTCCAGAAGCAGGGACTGAATATCACGATGGGCGCCCGGATGACCGGCGCGGAAGTCAAGCGCAAGCTCGTTAACGTGTCCTACGAGGATTCCAAGGGCAAGCAGGAAGCCAAGTTCGACAAGCTGATCGTTGCCGTTGGCCGTCGGCCGTACACCGACAACCTGCTGTCCGAAGACGCCGGCGTCCAGATGGACGAGCGCGGCTTCATCTTCGTTGATGATAACTGCAAAACCGAAGCGCCGGGTGTGTGGGCGATCGGTGACGTGGTCCGCGGCCCGATGCTGGCGCATAAGGCGTCTGAAGAAGGCATCATGGTTGCCGAGCGTATTGCCGGGCATAAGCCGCAGGTCAACTACGACTGCATTCCGAACGTCATCTACACCTCGCCGGAAGTGGCCTGGGTTGGCAAGAGCGAGGAGCAGCTCAAGGCAGAGGGTGAAGAGTACAATGTGGGTACGTTCCCGTTTGCCGCCAATGGCCGCGCCATGGCGGCAAACTCGGCATCTGGCCTGGTCAAGATCATTGCGGATGCGAAAACCGACCGGATTGTCGGGTTCCATGTCGTTGGTCCCCAGGCCTCTGAAATCGTTGCCCAGGGCGTTATCGCCATGGAATTCGGTTCCAGCGCCGAAGATCTGGCCCTGACCTGCTTTGCACACCCGACTCTGTCCGAGTCCGTGCATGAAGCAGCTCTGGCCGTCGGTGGTGGTGCGATTCATATCGCCAACCGCCGCAAAAAGAAGTAACGCAACCAGGAATTTTTAATTCGGGACATTAACTATGAATTTGCACGAATATCAGGGCAAACAGCTGTTCGCTGAATACGGCCTGCCGGTATCCAAGGGCATTGCCTGCGATACCCCGAAAGAAGCTGTCGACGCTGCCGGTGAAATCGGCGGGGACGCCTGGGTGGTGAAGGCTCAGGTTCACGCTGGTGGCCGCGGTAAGGCCGGTGGTGTCAAACTGGTCAAGAGCAAAGACGAGATCCGTGATTTCGCTGAGAAGTGGCTGGGCAAGAACCTGGTGACCTACCAGACCGATGAGAACGGTCAGCCGGTCAGCAAAATTCTGGTTGAATCTCTTACCGACATCGACCAGGAGCTGTACCTGGGTGCGGTTGTTGATCGTGGTACTCGTCGTATTGTCTTCATGGCCTCTACCGAAGGCGGTGTGGAGATCGAGAAGGTTGCCGAAGAAACCCCCGAGAAGATCCTGAAAGCCGAAATCGATCCGCTGGTCGGCGCACAGCCGTTCCAGGGTCGCGAGCTGGCGTTCAAACTGGGTCTGGAAGGCAAGCAGATCGGTCAGTTCACCAAGATCTTCCTGGGTCTGGCCAAGTTGTTTGAAGAGTGCGATCTGGCCCTCGTTGAAATCAACCCGCTGGTGATTACTCCGGCCGGTGATCTGCACTGCCTGGACGCCAAGATCGGTGTTGACGGCAATGCCCTGTATCGCCAGAAGAAGATCCACGAGATGCACGACCCCTCCCAGGAAGACTCCCGGGAAGCGGAAGCGGCCAAGTGGGAGCTCAACTATGTGGCACTGGAAGGCAACATCGGCTGCATGGTCAATGGCGCTGGTCTGGCCATGGGTACCATGGACATCATCAAGCTGTCTGGCGGCCAGCCTGCCAACTTCCTGGACGTTGGCGGCGGTGCGACCAAGGAGCGCGTTTCCGAGGCGTTCAAGATCATCCTGTCTGACGATAACGTGAAGGCCGTGCTGGTCAACATCTTCGGTGGCATTGTGCGCTGCGACATGATTGCAGAGGGCATTATCGGTGCCGTCAAGGAAGTGGGCGTCAAGGTGCCTGTGGTCGTGCGCCTGGAAGGCAACAACGCGGAAAAGGGTACCAAAGTACTCGCGGAAAGTGGCCTGAACATCATCGCCGCCACCAGTCTGTCGAATGCGGCAGAGCAAGTCGTTAAAGCCGCGGGGGGCAAATAATGAGCATCCTGATTAACAAAGACACCAAGGTTATCTGCCAGGGTTTTACCGGCGCACAGGGTACCTTCCACTCTGAACAGGCCATTGAATACGGCACCAAGATGGTCGGCGGCGTAAGCCCCGGCAAGGGCGGCACCGAGCACCTGGGCCTGCCGGTATTCAACACCGTGCGCGACGCCGTTGAGAAGACCGGCGCGGAAGCCACGGTTATCTACGTACCGGCGCCGTTCTGTAAGGACGCCATCATTGAGGCGGCGGACGCTGGCATCCAGTTGATCGTGTGCATCACCGAAGGCATTCCGACCATCGACATGCTCTACGCCAAAGAGTACGTGGATCGTAAGGGTGCGCGGATGATCGGGCCGAACTGTCCGGGTGTGATCACGCCGGGCGAGAGCAAGATCGGTATCATGCCGGGCCACATCCACAAGCCAGGCAAGGTGGGCATTGTGTCCCGCTCCGGTACCCTGACGTACGAAGCGGTCAAGCAGACTACCGACTTCGGCTACGGCCAGTCCACCTGTGTCGGCATCGGCGGTGACCCGATTCCGGGTTCCAGCTTCATCGATATCCTGCAACTGCTGCAGGACGATCCGCAGACCGAGGCGATCGTCATGATCGGTGAGATCGGCGGTACCGCAGAGGAAGAGGCGGCCGCGTTCATCAAGAGCAACGTGACCAAGCCGGTGGTTTCCTACATCGCTGGTGTTACCGCGCCTCCCGGAAAACGCATGGGCCATGCTGGTGCGATTATATCCGGTGGCAAGGGTACAGCCGATGAGAAGTTCGCGGCATTGAACGACGCCGGTGTGAAAACCGTGCGCAGCCTGGCCGAAATTGGCAAGGCCCTGAAGGAAGTGACTGGCTGGTAAGTCGGCCTTCTCTCAGTAAAACCCCCGTTTCTGCCCTGCAGAGCGGGGGTTTTTTATTTATAATGCCGGGTCGCCTGCACTATGATGGCGGTTCCCATACAAAATAAGGAGTTCGTGCTTTGAGTTCTGTCGATTCCCAGCAAAGGGTTTTGTCCGGTATGCGTCCGACCGGAAAACTGCACCTTGGTCACTACCATGGGGTGCTGAAGAACTGGGTGAAACTCCAGCACGAATTCGAGTGCTTTTTCTTCGTTGCGGACTGGCATGCCCTCACGACCCAGTACGACGACCCGTCCGGGATTGAGCAGAGTGTCTGGGACATGGTGATTGACTGGCTTGCCGCCGGCGTCAATCCGGGTTCCTCAACCCTGTTTATCCAGTCCCAGGTGCCGGAACACGCGGAGCTGCACCTGCTGCTGTCAATGATTACGCCACTGGGCTGGCTGGAACGGATCCCCACCTTCAAGGATCAGCAGGAAAAACTGCGCGAGAAGGACCTGGCGACCTATGGTTTCCTCGGGTATCCGCTGCTGCAGAGCGCCGACATCCTCATGTACCGTGCCGGCAAGGTGCCGGTGGGTGCGGACCAGGTGTCCCACGTGGAAATCACCCGTGAGATTGCCCGCCGGTTTAACCACATCTACGGGCGCGAGCCTGGCTTTGAGGAGCAGGCCGAGGGCGCCATTGTCAAGATGGGCAAGAAAAACGCCAAGCTGTATCGCACCCTCAAGAAGCGTTATCAAGAAGAGGGCGACATGGAGGCCCTGGAAACCGCGCGGGCCCTTTTGAAGGAGCAGCAGAATATTTCCCTGGGCGATCGCGAGCGACTGTACGGCTATATCGAAGGCGGCGGCAAGGTGATTCTGCCAGAACCCCAGCCGTTGCTGACGCCGGAATCGAAGCTCCCGGGCCTGGATGGCCAGAAAATGTCCAAGTCCTACCACAACACCATCGGTTTGCGGGAAGACCCGGACAGTGTCGCCCAGAAGATCCGCACCATGCAGACCGACCCCCAGCGAGTGCGTCGCACGGACCCTGGCGAACCCGAGAAGTGCCCGGTCTGGAGCATGCACAAGGTCTATTCAGACGAGGACACCCGGGAGTGGGTGCAAACCGGGTGTCGCAGTGCGGGTATCGGTTGTCTGGATTGCAAGAAACCCCTGATCGACGCCATTGTTGAGGAGCAGCGCCCCCTGCATGAGCGGGCCCGGGAATATGAGGGTAACCCGGATCTGGTGCATTCGATTCTGCAGGAAGGGCGTGAGCACGCCCGGGATGCGGCAAGGGACACGCTTGAAGAGGTCCGGGCCGCCATGGGCCTGGGCTACCGTTAAAGGGAAAAGGTCATGACGGAAGAGTCCACCCCTGAGGTTTTACCCGCATCCGAGTCCGAAGCGGAAGCATCGCCGCTGGCACGGGTTTCCGGTAAGCCACTGGTGGATATTCCCAAAGATCTCTACATTCCTCCGGATGCCCTGGCGGTTTTCCTGGAAGCCTTTGAGGGACCGCTGGATTTGCTGCTGTATCTGATCCGGCGGCAGAATATGAACATCCTGGACATCGACGTCAGCGAAATCACCCGCCAGTACATGGACTATATCGGCGCGGTGGAGGCCATGCGTTTTGAGCTGGCGGCGGAATACCTGGTGATGGCCGCGACCCTGGCGGAAATTAAATCGCGGATGCTCCTGCCTCGCCAGGAGAGCGACGATGAAGAAGAGGTGGATCCTCGTGCCGAACTGATTCGTCGACTTCAGCAGTATGAGCGGTTCAAGCAGGCCGCAGAGGATATTGACCAGATGCCCCGGCTTGAACGGGACAACGTTGTTGCCTCCGCCGCTCTGCCGGAGCTGCCGTCCCGTCAGCCGCACCCGGATGTCGATCTCCGGGAAATGCTGCTGGCCCTTCAGGGCGTGCTCAAACGGGCTGATCTGTTCACCAGTCACCACGTTGAACGGGAGAAGCTGTCCACCCGCGAACGGATGTCCGCCATTTTGTCGGCACTGCGGGATGACCGCTTCGTGACCTTTGAAAGCCTGTTCACCCTTCAGGAGGGCAAGCTTGGGGTCGTGGTTACCTTTCTGGCCACCCTGGAGCTGGTCAAGGAACAGCTGATCGAAGTTGTCCAGGCCGAGGTGCTTGGGCCCATTCATGTCCGGGCGCGGGCAGCCCGTTAAGGTGACGGCCATTCACCAGGCACAGGAACACGGACCACACCATGAATGAATCGCATCTGTTGAAACTCCAGGCCATTGTCGAGGCGGCCTTGCTGGCCGCGGGCAAGCCCTTGTCGGTGGATCAGCTCCGGGATCTGTTCGCGGAGGACGAGCGTCCTGCCCGGCAGGTTATGGAGCACGTGCTGGTGATGCTGGAGAATGCGTGCGAGGGCCGCGGGTTCGAGCTGAAGCACGTCGCCAGCGGCTATCGCCTGCAGGTGCGTGAGGCCTATGCGCCCTGGGTTGGCC
>CBIHLH010000159.1:0-8128 GCA_966210405.1 uncultured Marinobacter sp. | reverse complement strand
TCACATTTCTTCACCCTGGCGGGGCTTCTGGAGCGAAACGGCTACAACACCGGTTTTATTTACGGAGGCGAGGCGCATTTTGACAATATGCGTAGCTTCTTTTCTGGGAACGGGTTTCAGCATATTGCGGACCAAGGCGATTATGCTAACCCGAATTTTACCGGCAGTTGGGGCGTCAGTGACGAGGACCTGTTCAACAAGGCAAACGAAGAATTAGAGAAGCTGCATGCCTCCGGCCAGCCATTTTTTCGTCTGGTATTTTCCTCTTCCAATCACACGCCCTTCGAATTTCCCGATGGTAGGATCTCGCTGTATGACCGCGATAAAAACACCGTTAACAACGCGGTGAAATATGCCGACCATGCGTTGGGCGAGTTTATAGAGACTGCGCGCGAGCAGGACTACTGGAAGAATACCGTATTTCTGATCGTCGCCGACCATGATGCCCGTGTGTGGGGCGACGAGCTGGTGCCGGTCAAGAATTTCCACATTCCGGGCTTGATCCTTGGCGGTGAAATTGAGCCAAAGCGCGTAAGCACCATTGCCAGTCAGATTGATCTGGCGCCCACCCTCTTGTCGCTGATGGGCCTTGAGACGGATCACCCGATGATTGGCCGTGACATCACCAGGGATCCGGATGCGCCCGGTCGCGCGATGATGCAGTTCAATGACTACTACGCGTGGATGGAAAGCGATTATCGGGTTACGGTTCTCAGGCCAGACCGGGCGCCGCTGGACGGCCTTTATGACCCTGTGTCTGGCAAAACTGACTATCTGAATACGCCGCCTCCGGGAGCGTCGTTCCAGCGTGCTCTGGCATTTGCCCAGCTTCCGCTATGGCTCTACCGGGAGCAAAAATACGACTTGCCCCAGAAGGATTGAGCATTAGCGCCGGCGGGCCAGCAGGCTGTTAGCTGACGAGGTCTTTCATTAAAACCAGAAAGACCGTGCCCTCGGCGTCCGATTTTTCCACCTGAAACCTCCAGTTAAGGCGCTCACAAGCGAGTTGCACGATCAGCAGGCCGAAGCTGCTTTGATCAAGCTTTCTGGTTCCGGGTCTGCTGACGGCTGAAATGTTCTCAATGACCGACTTGTTAAGACCTTTGCCGAAGTCCTGAATTCGCAGGGTCTGGTCAGCCACAGCAATGTGCACGTTGGCTTCGGTGTGTCCCAGAGCGTTCTGCAGCAGATTGCGAATAATCATTCTGACGAGGGCGGGCTCAGAGTTCAGGATGACGTGATCCCGGTCATGATGAAATACCGTTCGGCCGTAAAAAGCCGGGTTCAGATCCTTAATGTCGGAAATGATTTCGCCGATGGCCGATACCACATCAATTCTGTCTGAGTCGCCCATTTCCGGTTGTCCGCGGGCAATGCTCAATAGCATTTCTATGTCTTCCCGCATTGTGCGGGTGGCCTTGCGGATTCGTTTCACCGTTTTTTGGTCCGCTTCCGAAAGTGTCTGGCGCTGTTCCAGAACATCCAGTGCACCCAGAATAACGGCCAGAGGCGTCCTGAGTTCATGGCTGGCAAGTTTAACGAACGACTTTTCCCGTTCAAGCACCGCCTCCATGGCCGAAAGGAACCGATTGAACGCGTCTGCAATCTGATTGAACTCCTGATGCCGATAGTTACGTGACAGTCGCTCCATGGACGCGCCTGGCTCGGTGGCCAGCACATCATTGGTCAGGGTCTTCAAGGGTTTTAACAGATGAGCGGACGCAAATTTCGACACGAACAAGCCTACAAGCATGAGCCCGGCAGCCAGGGAAAGAAGTACGATCTGAATCAGGGATTCCCGGTTTTCCATAATCGTAATGTCTTCAGACACGTAGAGACGGCCTGGTGGTTGGGCGACCGTCTCGACGTTTAGTATTTTGGTTACCCCATCAAACTCGATTTCATTGGAATAGCCGACTGGACGATTCAGCAGATGCTTTGGCAGCATCGACTCTGGCGAATCCTCCGGCAGGAAATAAACGTCAAGGCGACCCGTTTTCCAGGTCTGGAAGGTCGGTTCTGAAATCTGCTGAGTGAAATACTCGGCATCAAGTTTCAGCTCCAGGCCCCGAATGGTGTCCTCCACATCGTTGACGAATACTTCCACGGCCACCATAGAAACCGCAACCGTGACGGCAATAACGCCAAAGATTGTGGTCGACAGGCGCCGGGAGAGCGAGTGCTGCTTCATCGTTCCGCCTCGCCGTCACCTGGCAGGTTCAGGCGATAGCCACGACCATGAACGGTTTTTATCAAGCCGTCCCCGAATGCTTTCTCAAGAGTTTTTCGCAGTGCATAGACGTGGGTGCGCAGAGTATTTTCGGCGTGGTCCGCAATGTCGTCGCCCCAGATCGATTCTGAAAGGGCATCGTGACCGATCAAGCTTGGGTAGGCGCGGATCAGCAGCTCAAAGAGCCTGGCGGGCGTGCCCGACAGTTCGGCCGATTTGCCTCGATAGTTAACGTTGAGTGTTCCGGGGTCGTATCGCAGTTCGCCCGCCTGAAGCCCTTTCAGGCTCGGGTTATAGCGTCGATGAAGGGCGTCAATCCTCAGTTGGAGTTCTCTGAGCTCAAACGGTTTAACCAGGTAATCGTCAGCCCCCATTTCAAAGCCTTTTTCTTTATCTTTGATCGCGCTGAGTGCGGTCATCAGAATGACCGGTTTTTGGCATTGCAGGTCCTGGCGGATACGACGACAAATCTCGAAGCCATTGACGCCGGGAAGCATTAAATCCAGAACAATAACGTCGTAGTTCTGGGTTGCCAGTAAATGCAGAGCGGTGAGCCCATCGGCGGCGTAGTCAAGGCTGTAGTGCTCATCACCCAGAAATTCGAACAGGTTCTCGGCGAGGTCATTCTGGTCCTCGACAATCAGGACGCGCAGCCGCGTCTGAATCAACGCATTGGAAGATTTACTGGTCATTTTGTGACAGTTCCTGTCGATGATTAGTCCCACTGAACGATAGCAGACGATATCGCCGGTTTATTGCTTCGGTCCTGGCATCCTCGATCCATTGTTCCGCCCACACTGGCTCCCAGTTTTTCGGAACGGCAATAAAGTAGGTTTCGTACTCTGAATTGCTTATCGTCGCAGGCAGTTCCTCAGGTGCTAACTCCTGAGCAGTTCCCCTGGAATAGTATCTCGCAGAGAAAGGCAAGTCGCCCAAATAGAAGAGCGGGCTGCTTTGAACCTGCGCCAGTTCCTGGTATTTGAGAACCATTTGTTTCTCGGTTTTCGGCGTCGCGACACCTTGGGTTACGAGTACAACAAAAATCGTCAACAGCACCGGCACGGTTCCTGCCAGCGGCCACCTGAACCTTTTAAACCATGCTAGATCCAGACTAATAAGCCACCGGGCAATCAGTATGGCGGAAAACGGTAACGATGGGAGTGCATAGGTCCAGAGTGTATTGCCAGCCATGGAAAAGAACAGCAGCGGACTGATGGTTGCCAGTAAAACGAAAAGCAGTGCGGGGTCGCGCAGTGCACGCACTGATTCCCTGGCGGTGCCCCGCCGGATCCAGGAAATAACCAGACCGCTGATGGCGATAATACCCCAGGGAAAACTGGCCCAGGTCCAGAAAATCCAGATCATGCCTTTGGGTTGAACATGCGCCGAGCCATAAAGGTCGCCCGCCCAACCGGGATCAACAAAACGACGGAAATGCTCGCCTATAATAAAGTAGTCGAGAAAGCCGGGGGTTTTCCATTCGGCAAGAATGTACCAGGGCAGGACGGCACAGACGGTCAGGATGCTCCCCCAGAACAAGGGGAAGTGTCTCAGCTTTGCCAGTGATGTGCGGATTAATAAAAACCATAAGCCAATTGGGATGCCGACCAGAACCGGGGCTAGTGGCCCTTTCGCTAAAAGTCCAATGGCGAGACCGACGAAGAACAGAGATCGCCAGTAACGGACATGCCCATTCATAACCAGACCGAAACTCACTAAAGACAAGGTTGTGCCGAGCACCAGAAAGGCGTCGGTCATCACCGCGCCGGCACTGATGTATGTCAGGGCCATGGACGAGAACACCAACGCCGACCAGCGAGCCGCTGCCTTCCCCCAGAGCAGCAAGGCAAAATGCCAGGTCAGGTAGACAATGCCGAGGGTGGCGAGCCAGGCTGGCAGCCGGATGGCAAATTCGGAAACCCCGAATAGCTTGATTGAGGCGGCTTGTGCCCAGAAAGATAAGGGTGGTTTACCCCAGAACGGAACGCCAGGTTCAAACCAGGGAGTTATCCAGTCACCGGTTTCGGCCATCAGGCGTGCAATCTCAGCGTACCGTGGCTCCGTTGTGTCGGCGAACGGAAAGAGCGCCATGCCGATAAAGCGACTTGCCAGAATGGCTGCCAGGACAAGAAACCAGGGGCTAAGAAGTCTTCGCATGGCGGTAGTGCCCTTTGCTGATGTTGCCTGATTTGCTGTTTGCTTGCCGGCTTTCGATAACCTCCTCTGTCAGATAGATGGGCCGCTGCTTCGTTTCGACGTAGGTCTTGCCGACGTACTCGCCAACGATGCCAATGCTCAGCAACTGAATGCCGCCAAGAAAGGTGATAATAGCCACCAGCGAGGGATAACCACTGGTTGCATCGCCCAGCATGGTCGCTTTGAGCACAATCCAGGCGCCGAAGAGGGCGCCCAGAGTCGCAGCGATCAAGCCCGCGCCGGTGGCCCAGCGTAAGGGCGATGTTGAGAATGAGGTAAGCCCTTCCAGAGCAAGTCCGACCAGTCCCGGATAGTCCCACTTGGTGACGCCCGCTGCCCGGGGTGCGCGATCGTACTGAAGCACTACTGTGGGCATGCCGATCCAGGCAAAAAGCCCTTTCATGTAGCGGTTACGTTCGCCCAGAGACATCAATGCGTCGACTGCCCGGCGGCTCATCAGGCGGAAATCGCCGGTATCGACGGGAATGTTGGTACGGCTGGTGCAATTCAGCAGTCGATAGAAAAAGTGAGCGCTCAGGCGTTTCATCACAGACTCGCCCTGCCTGGAACGGCGCTGCATAAGCACCACATCAGAGCCCGACTGCCACGCCTCGACCATTGCCTGAATGTGCTCTGGCGGGTCCTGCAGGTCGGCATCAATCACCACGACGGCATCGCCTGTGGCATGTTCCAGGCCAGCAGTAACAGCGGCTTCTTTGCCAAAGTTACGGCTGAGTTTTACCAACCGCATGTGGCTGTGCTGGGCCAGAGTGCTGGCAAGATAGTTAGCGCTTCCGTCTTCGCTTCCGTCGTCAACAAACACCAATTCGGTATCTACCGTCAGTGAGTCGAGTATGGGAAGCACTCTATCCAGAAATACGGGCAGCATCGTGCGCTCGTTAAAAACGGGCACTACAACGGACACAATCGGGTTACCGGCGAAGTTGGCCGGTTGAATATCAGGTCTTTTCATGGAATACCAACCTCTGGTAGACGGTAAAGTTCAGTAGAGCCAGCACTGCCGTTGTGGCGAGCTGGGAAACAGTGACCGACAGCAACAGCCCCTGTTGGAGGAAAGAAAAAACAACAAAATTGGTTACCCACGCGAGCAGGCACGACAATACGTAACGCCAGACGGTCTTTTGGTGAGAACCGGCCCCGGGAAAGGCCAGTCGCCGCTGGAAAAAATAGTTGGTTACTGCGCCACAAATGCTTCCTATAGCGGTTGCGGCCAGTGCAGGCAGTCCAGCCAGAACAAGAAGCGCCATTGAAGCCCAGTGGATACCCGTTGCCAGCCCGCCTGCAGCCAGAAAACCGGTGACCTGTCTGCCGACGGTTTGATTTAACGGCGAATTAAAAGCGTTTGATCTCACAAATAATGGAGTCCTGAAAAGGTGCACTAAACATCGCATACGGTTTGACAATAGGGGCATGTTAGCGGTGGCCCTGTCAGGGAGAGGTGGTGGTAAGGTCAAGGAATTGTCAAAGTCGGGGGAGGCGAGGATGGGAACCCTGGCCTGATTCGAGGCCAGCTTGATTGTGGCCGGTAATGAGCCATGCTTTCAGGGTTGTTTTCCCTCTCATTGCGTTCGTTGTCCGAATGAATCTGGACACTTCCCCTATGCAAATCCCTACCGCAGCATCCGAGGTGTGAAGACCCAGGGCCGAGTCGACCAGCACCGATTGCCCACCGGAATCTGGATACTGGCCTTGGTAAGCCTGCTGATGGATGCCTCGTCCGAGATGATTCACAGCTTGTTGCCGGTTTACCTGCTGTCCGTCCTTGGCGTCAGTGCGGTGACCATTGGGTTTATTGAGGGAGCGGCCGAGGCGACGGCCCAGATCACCAAAATTTTTTGGGCGCACTAAGCGACTATCTGGGCAGGCGCAAGGGACTGACGATATTAGGCTATGGCCTGCGGCAGTCACTCGACACCGGTGGTGCGTTTGCAGGCCCGTTAATCGCTATTGGGTTGATGCTGCTCTGGGCCAACGATTACCAGGCGGTATTCTGGGTAGCGGCGATTCCCGCGGCACTGGCGGTCGGTCTGCTGATTTTTGGTGTCTCCGAGCCCGAGCGACCGGTCACCGAGGCGCGCCGGAATCCTATCAGCCGGGATGCGTTACGCCAGCTCGATCGTGTTTACTGGTGGGTCGTAATCCTTGGCGCTATTTTCACCCTAGCGCGTTTCAGCGAGGCGTTTCTTCTGCTTCGCGCCGAAAAACGGGCTTGCTGTCGCCTGGATGCCCATCGTATTAGTCACCATGAATGTTGCCTACTCTGTTTCGGCTTACCCTTGCGGGAAACTGGCCAACCGGGTCAACCACCAACCTCTGTTAATGATCGGGCTGGGTCTGCTGATTGTTGCCGATATCATCCTTCCACTGGGAGAGCATTGGCTTTGGACACTGGTCGGATCGGTGGTGTGGGGGTTCCACATGGGCATGACCCAAGGGTTGTTCGCAACCATGGTTGCGAACGCGGCGCCGAAAAGCCAACGCGGAACCGCGTTCGGCTTTTTCAATCTGGTATCGGGCATTGCCTTGCTGGTTGCAAGTGTGCTGGCTGGCGTGCTGTGGCAATACGGTGGGCCAACCCTGACCTTTTACGGCGGGGCCGGTTTCTGCGTGCCGACTCTGATCGGGCTGGCTATTCAACCAGGTAAAGATAAGACAACACAGGCATGAACCACGGTTGTCCGGGCTCAACAGCCGAAAGCCAACTTAATCAGGAGAATACGATCACTGCCAGACTGCAACTGATCAGTTGACTTAGGCGTTTTGTCGCCCGGATAGGCAATGTCCTTAACCTGGTTGGCCAGGCCGAGTTGTTGCAACTGGCGCTCCGATTCCCCCCCAGTGTCTGGTTAAATACCGGCAGCGGCTGAGGGGCCAGTTGCCAATCCGTTCGGGCTTCCGCTCCAGCCGTTCCGACAAACGGGACCCTGTTCGTAGCTATCCGGACGTCAGTTGACCAGACCCTTAGAAACTCCCAATCAAAAACGCGTCCTTTCTCGCCAGGCTTGACCAGGCGAAGGCTCTGAGGTCGGTCATTCCATAACCATCCCCTAAAATCGGTGCATGGGTCATTAGAGCTCCACAGAGTAAAATGAGGTCCTCCAGAATGTCCGCTTTTGAGAAAGCGCAGGCGTTACGCCCGAATCTGAATGTTCGCTTTGCGACCGTAGCAGCTAAACAAAAGCGAACGTTCGCGCACCTCGGTTCGATAAATCTGCCTATCTTTTCGTAGTGTCCGCAGTGACGGGGTAGAGCCTCAAGAGGTCGATTGGTTCAGAAGCTAATCCCTTTGGCTTTTTGTTCCAATGTCTCCCTCATGTAGAGATGCAATGAGCGGGCACGCGATGCTGTCCGGCCGTGCGTGGCATTGACTGACCATGTCGCTCAGAGCCTTCTCAATTTTGACCAGCCTTTCGATCTTTTCACGCACATCCTTCAGCTTGTGCTCGGCGAGCGCACTGGCTTCCTGACAGTGAGTGCCATCTTCCAACCTTAAAAGGTCGCCGACCTCGTCGAGACTGAAACCCAGCTGCTGCGCCGTTTTAACAAATGTCAGCCGATCAATATCGGCGGAACCGTAGCGTCGAATACCACCTAGAGGTCGTTTGGGTTCCGACAACAGACCTCGCCGCTGGTAATAGCGGATCGTCTCGACATTTACATTGGCCGCCTTGGCCAAGCCGC
>CBIHLH010000158.1:0-8191 GCA_966210405.1 uncultured Marinobacter sp. | reverse complement strand
AAGCTATAAACCGGTATTGCCCGCGCTGCAACGCCTGCTGAGCCTGCTGGCCCGGGCCGGGTCAGCATCGCAGACGGAGGCGGAAACGAGTTACCAGGAGGCCATGGCGGGGTTTGTCGATGCCCGGGGCGGCGTACAGCCTGTGCTTGAGAAGGTCACCATGCGTCAGCTGCGGGAAGCTCTGACCGCACTGAACAGCCTGTCGCCCCTGCTCAAGCCAGCGGTCATCGATGCCTGCCGGCACTGCATCACCCGCGACGGCAAGGTGGAAACCCGGGAATACGAACTGATGCGACTGGTGGCAGACCAGATGGACTGCCCCATGCCGCCACTGGTGCTCTGAGCGGCCTACTGAGCCCGCTCGCTGCTGCCGGCATCAAACAGTTCATCGATGGGCGGCTGGGAGCCTTCCCGGGGCATGCCGAGTTTTTCACGGACATCCAGGTCAACCTCCCACAAGTCCCGGTATTTGACCTCCGTGGCGGCCATGGCGTCGGCCTTGTCCAGCATGATCGTCGGTCTCAGGAACACCAGCAGGTTGCGTTTGATGCGGCTGGTGGTTTCCGAGGAGAACAAACGCCCCAGAAAGGGAATATCCCCCAGCAGCGGCACCTTGCTCCGGGTTACCTGGGTGTCCTCACGGGTCAGTCCGCCAAGCACAATGGTCTCACCGTCATCGGCCAGCACGGTGGTCTTGATCTCCCGCTTGTTAGTGACGATGTCAGAGGCGTTCTCAATGCTGTCCGCGACACTCTCCGTGGTCTGCTCCACCACCAGGCGTACCAGGCCATCGGCACTGATGGTCGGGGTGACCTTCAGGGTCAGGCCTACGTCGCGGCGCTCGATCGTGGTAAATGGATTGGTGGCGCTGTTGCCGGTCGAGGTGTATTGTCCGGTCCGGAAGGGCACGTTCTGGCCCACGGTGATTTCGGATTCCTGATTGTCCAGAGTAATGATGCTGGGCGTGGACAGCAGGTTAGCCGCCGTGGAGGTGGACAGGGCCTGCAACAGCACGCCCCAGCTCACGCCGTTTTCATTGCGCTCCCCGGCACCGATGGTAATGCCGCCGACCGCGGGGGCAATCGGGGTATCCGACAGGATGGCCGTGAGCACGTCCCCGAGGCTGCGCCCGACATTGCCAAAGTTGGTGCCCAGTACCGGCGTGGACCCACCGGATTCGTCACCGGCCGCCAGTTGCACGCCCAGGTCACGGCCCACCTCATCGCTGATCTCAACGATCGCCGCCTCAATCATCACCTGAGCCCGGCGCACATCGAGAGCCGCCACAATCTGTTCCGCTTCCTGCAGCAATGAGGGCTCGCCACGGATAACCAAAGCATTAAGGCCCTCGTCGGCGAAGACGGCAAAATTGTTATTGGGATTTGCGCCGCCACTGGCGGATCCCGCTCCGCCAGCACTCTCCTTCGCCACTTCCCCCATAACGCCCTTGAGTATCTCGGCCAGGCTCTTGGCATCCGCGTGCTTCAGTCGCAGGACCTTGGTGGTGCCGCCTGTCGCAGAGGGCTGATCCAGTTGCAAGATCAAACTCCGCATTTTATCCCGAAAAACCTCATCCCCCCTGAGAATCAGACGATTGCTACGTTCATCGGCGGTCACACTGTATTTCCGGGCTGTGTTGTCCCCCCCGGCCTGGCCCAGTTCAGCCGGCGCAAGCTCTTGCAGCATGGTCACCATGTCACCCACCCAGGCCTCCTTTAATTGGATGACCTCCACTTCATATTCCGGGGGGCTGTCCAGCTCCTGAACGATCTGTTCAATGCGTTCAATATTGGAAGCATGATCACTGATGATCAGGGCGTTGGCGGCCGCGACTCCGGCCAGATGGCCGTATTTGGCCACCAACGGTCGCAGGATCGGCACCAACTCCAGGGCGTTGGCGTTATCAATCTGGATAACCCGGGTGATCAGCTGCTCCGAGGGGATCTCCTCAAAGCGGGCCAGGTTCTCCGCGGACTGTTTGGCGTCCACCTGCTGCACCACCTTGATCACCTCTTCCCCGGGAATGGCGGTAAACCCGTGCACATTCAATACCGCCAGAAACAGATCGTAAATCTCGTTCTTGTTCATGGCCGCGCTGGACAGCACCGTCACCTTGCCCTTGACCCGGGGGTCCACCACGAAACTGTAACCGGTGATGTCGGCCACCTGGGTCACGAAGGCCCGGATATCCGCATCTTTCAGGTTCAGTCGCCAGGTCTGTTCTTCCTGCGCCTGGGCCATGGACATCAGCGGAAGCAGGAGTAGCAGAGCCATGGCTCGCAGAAGGGTGATCTTGTGGTTATACATCTGGCGATTTCGTCCTGTATCGATGAACCCGGTCAGCGCCACTGCTCGGGAATGGCGTAGCTGACCGTGAGAATAGAGCCGTCACGTTCAATTTCTATGTCCAGCTGGGCCTGGCCGCGCCAGTTTTCCAGCAGCACCATGTCTTGTTCGATATTGCCCAGCCGTTGGCCATTGATGGCAGTAATCACGTCACCGGGCTGCAGATTCACGGCGTTGAGCATGGCATTGGAGCCATCATACACATACCCGGACTGCCCCGAGTCGTCGACCGGGCTCAACCCATAGGGCGCCAGTGCCGCAGCACCCTGGCTTTCAAGCTGCGCCCGGGCGTTCTCCAGAAACGCGTCCGGGGAGGACGATTCTGCCGGCTCATCGGGCACCTCGGCAACCATCGTCGACGCACCCGACTCCTCGAAGGTGAGTGACTCATAGCGGCCGCCCCGGCGAATCAGTATGCGATTGGGTTCCACCTCAACCAGTTCGGCATTACCGGGCAGCATCTCACCCACCCGATAATAGGCAGTTTCACCATTGCTTCCCGCAACTATAGCACCGGAGTCTTCCGGGCGCTGTCCGACCAGCACGCCTTCCAGCCGAAGCCGGAGACCGGTTTCCGGCGCCGAACGTTTCACCACGTCGGCAACACCGGCCTGCGCGGGCGGGCGGCCGAAAAAGTCGTAACTTGCCATGGGGTAGCCGGTATTCGCCCCGGAAGCCAGGGCGTGGCCGGTTACGTTGGCTGGCGCCAGCGGCACCGGTTTGTCATCCCAGGCAATCAGCCAGGTCACCTTCGCCAGAACCACGCCCAGATAGGCCACCAACGCCAGCAACAGCAGATTCGCCAGTATCCTGGAAATCCGGCTTTGTGCCTGGATCGTCAACGCGGCCATTCAGAGACCTCCCGGAAGCAACGGCTGCCGAACCCGGAAAATCACGTCGTCCGGGCTGGCGGAGTCTGGCCAGGGCTGGCCGGCCAGATCCACCATGCGCTTGTAGACACGAACCTCCATCATTCCGTTCCACAGGATACTGGCTTCCGCCGCCGGGCCGGCCCCACCCTGCTCCGACACAGTCAGCTCAATGCCACCGTCGGTGGTACCGAGACTTGCCTGCATGGGCGGAAAACGCGCCTGGCCAGTCTGGTTGCCCATGGGCCAGGTGACGTTGCCGCCGGCCCACCGGGCCAGGCCATCGGCCCGGGTAACACGGTTGTCGGCCCAGGCCAGATGCAGCCGGTCGACGGTGACATTGCCCTCGATCATGGCACCACCACTGCGGCGGATCAGCTCGCCAAATTCCGACACGGCGATCAGCCCCTTGGCGGTCAGGCGGGCATTGCCGGGCCAGCCCAGCGTCACCTCGCCGTCCAGGGAGGACTGGGCCGACGCCACGGAGAGCTCTACCGGCCATTCCAACCCGGTCAGTGACGGCCAGCCAAGCTGCCAGTCCAGGCGCAGGGGGAAACCGGCCACCACCAGGCCGGCGGAACCATCCCAGACCTGGCCCGCCACCTGCTGGACCCGCACCTGCGCGGGCAGGGAAACCTGCCCCGACACCTGCTGCCAGGCCCAGCCAGCCGGCACCAGAAACACCAGCGCCGGGAGATACACCAACACGCCGAACAGCACCAGCAGAAGTACTTTGCCGGGGCGAAGAAACGATTTGGGTTCAGCGTCACGCATTCAGTTACACACAGACAATTGACCGGTAGCCGAGTCTAGCAAAGGCATCGGGCAAGTTCATGACAAAAAAACGAAAAACCCCGCGCCAGTGTGAACCAGCGCGGGGTTTTTCAGGGTCGATCGGGCCACGCCCCGAAATTTGAGACGTGATCGGGATCAGGCCGGCATTACATCATGCCGCCCATGCCTCCCATACCGCCCATGCCACCCATGTCCGGCATGCCGCCGCCGGCTTTCTCGTCTTCCGGCTCGTCAGCAATCATCGCCTCAGTGGTGATGATCAGAGACGCAACGGAAGCGGCAGCCTGCAGCGCGGAACGGGTCACCTTGGCGGGATCCAGGATGCCCATCTCCAGCATGTCGCCGTACGCTTCGGTGGAAGCGTTGTACCCGAAAGAGCCTTCGCCTTCACGCACCTTGGCCACAACCACGGAGGATTCGCCACCGGCGTTGTAAACGATCTGGCGCAGCGGAGCTTCCATCGCACGGCGCAGGATGTTGACACCCGCTTTCTGCTCGTCGTTGATGGCATCCACTTTGTCCAGGGCCGCAATGGCGCGGATCAGGGTAACACCGCCACCCGGTACGATGCCCTCTTCAACCGCTGCGCGGGTGGAGTGCAGAGCGTCTTCAACACGGGCTTTCTTCTCTTTCATTTCCACTTCAGAACCGGCACCAACCTTGATCACGGCGACACCGCCGGCCAGCTTGGCAACGCGTTCCTGCAGCTTCTCCTTGTCGTAATCGGAGGTGCTGTCTTCGATCTGCTTGCGGATCTGCTCAACCCGGGCTTCGATGTCGCCCTGGGCGCCCGCACCACCGATGAGAGTGGTGTTTTCCTTGGTCATGTTGACGCGGCGGGCAGTGCCGAGATCGTCCAGTGTGGTGTTCTCGAGGCTCAGACCCACCTCTTCGGAAATCACCGTACCACCGGTCAGGATCGCGATATCCTGCAGCATTTCCTTACGACGGTCACCGAAGCCCGGCGCCTTCACAGCCGCTACTTTCACAATGCCGCGCATGTTGTTGACCACCAGGGTCGCCAGCGCCTCGCCTTCAATATCTTCGGCGATGATCTGCAGCGGCTTACCCGCCTTGGCAACGGATTCCAGCACCGGCAGCAATTCCCGGATGTTGGAAATCTTCTTGTCGACCAGCAGGATGTACGGGTCATCCAACTCGGCGGACATGTTGTCCTGGTTGTTGATGAAGTACGGGCTCAGGTAACCACGGTCGAACTGCATGCCTTCAACCACGTCCAGCTCGTCTTCCAGGCCACGACCTTCCTCAACCGTGATCACGCCTTCCTTGCCAACTTTCTGCATGGCGTCAGCGATAATCTGGCCGATAGTCTCATCACCGTTTGCGGAAATGGTGCCGACCTGAGCAATGTTGCGGCTGTCGTCGCACGGCTTGGCCATCTCGCGAATCGCCTTTACAGCCTCTGCCGTGGCTTTGTCGATGCCACGCTTCAGATCCATCGGGTTCATGCCGGCGGTTACCGCCTTGACGCCCTCGTTTACAATGGACTGAGCCAGAACCGTAGCGGTGGTGGTGCCATCACCGGCGGTATCGTTGGTCTGGGAGGCCACTTCCTTCACCATTTGGGCGCCCATGTTCTCGAACTTGTCTTTCAGCTCGATTTCCTTGGCCACGGACACACCATCCTTCGTGATGGTGGGCGCGCCAAAGGATTTCTCCAGGACCACGTTACGACCTTTCGGGCCCAGGGTTACCTTCACAGCGTCCGCGAGAACGTTGACACCTGCGACCATGCGCTTGCGGGCGCTATCACCGAATTTGACTTCTTTTGCTGCCATGTCGTCTATTCCTGTTCGTTAAACCGAATGGGTTGAAACCGTCGGATTAATGAGAGTTCGTGCGAGTCGCCTCAGCGATCACTCGAGCACGCCGTAAATGTCGTTCTCGCTCATGATGAGCAGCTCTTCACCGTCAACTTTCACGGTGTTTCCGGCGTACTGACCAAAGACCACGGTGTCACCCACCTTGACCGCCAGCGCACGGGTTTCGCCATTGTCGAGAATACGGCCATTGCCCACGGCAATCACTTCGCCCTGAGACGGCTTCTCTTTGGCATTGCCCGGCAGCACAATGCCACCTGCGGTTTTCTCTTCTTCTTCCTTACGGCGCACGACAACACGATCGTGTAGCGGACGAATTTTCATTGCTCGGCTTCTCCAATAGTCAGATTAATGTGGCAATGACAGTTGCTGTTAAAAGTCGGATTCGCAACGCGTAATCCGACAAATTGCCCGGCTTGATAAGCCCCTGTTTTCAGGAGTAATCAGCCCGCAGCGAACTTGTGGTTTCTATGTGGGGTAGCGGGTAGGGGTTTTCAACACCCCGGGAGAAAAATTTTTCACTTTTTTTCGATGCGATCCCGGTCAGACTCAGTCTGATCCTGATACTCACCTTCTATGATGTCGCCGTTGCTGTCGCGATCAAATGGCCGCTGGTGCCCGAAGGGATTCTGCCCGCCGCCGGCACGGAACGTGAAACCGCGACTCTGCCCCGAGACCACCATCCGCTTGAGGGCCTGGGCCGCAAGCCAGTGACGGGTTCCGGGAATCAGGCACAGGAAGCCGATCGTATCGGTAATAAAGCCCGGAGTAAGCAACAAGGCACCACCGACGGCAAGAATCAGTCCTTCCGCCACCTCTTTGGCGGGCAGTTCACCACTGTTCAGCCGCTGGTTGGCCCTCAACAATGTGGCCAACCCCTGCTGGCGCAGGAGCCAGGCGCCAATCACCGCCGTCAGCAAGACCAGCCCCACCGTATTGAGCACGCCAATCATGCCACCGACCTTGATAAGCACCGCCATCTCGGCGATCGGCAAGATAATGAAAAGGAACAGGAAAACGGACAAAATGCCTCCTTTGTGTCAGGTTCTGTCGGGTTACGCTGCGCTAACCCGACCTACGATATGCTCCGGGGGTTTACAGTAGGTCGGATTAGGCGAAGCCGTAATCCGACACAGGCAGACCTCACCACAAAACTCTTCGATATACTCTGCGCATCAACAACATCTCCCAGACACAAAGAAAACGTAAAGCACTTTAGAGCTTAATTAGGGCAGAACATGAAACTTCAAGATTCCGTGATTGCAATTACCGGAGCCCGACAACTCACTCCCGCCCCACACCCACCAATGTCTCCTCATTAACCGCCCAATCCACCGGCAACACCCCATCGCGAACATACCGGTGAAAACTGGAATACGGCCAATCGACCACACGCGAGACGTGCCCGTGCTTAACCGGATTGAAATGGATGTAATCAACATGCCGCTCAAAATCCTGTTCATCCCGGATGGTGTGCTCCCAAACCCGCTTCTGCCAAACCCGGCTATTTATCCGTATCGACAACCCGGCCACCTCATTACACCGCTTGGTGAATCCGGTCTTTATCAATCGCCAGCGCCTGGAAAAGTCATCGTCGCCCTCGGGCAGCGTCCAAATCGTGTGGAGATGATCTGGAAGCACCACCATGGCATCGATTGAAAAGGGATAACGCGTCATAACGGAGCGGAAAGACGCCCGCAAACGGCCAACGGCAGCCGGGGAATCGAAGATGGGCGTGCGATTGGCGGTAACAGCGGTAAAGAAATAGGTGCCACCTTGCACGCGGTTTCTGCGATAATTCATCATACGTCCTTGTATGTGTGGAGCTTTTCTGTCGGATTACGGCCCTTTGGGCCTAATCCGACCTACGGTCTCATGGCTGCCACTGGAAGCGACGCATGGATATCCGGCCGTTGATCACCACCACACCCTCGCTTCGCAATGTTTGAACCTGGGTTTCATAGGCATCAGACCTTTCCGGAAAGGCAACCTGGCCAGAACTCCGGATGACCCGGAACCACGGAATGCGATGGCCGGCCGGCAGTTTGCCGAGCGCGCGGCCCACATACCGGGCCTGGCGGCCGAGGCCTGCCATACTGGCAACCTGGCCATAGCTGGCCACGGAGCCAGGCGGAATAGCGGCGACGACTTGCCAGATTTTTTGATCTTTTGTGGGTTCTGGGGCAGTGGTTTCTGACATATCGCCGTCTCGGGTTTTTGTCGGATTACGATTCCTGTGGCTCTGGCTCGCGCTGGTGCTGCGGCGCCAAAGCATCCAGCCGCCTGCCCTGCCGGATCATGAAGATGGCCAGCAGAACCGCCGGCACCCCCATCACCGCC
>CBIHLH010000157.1:0-8522 GCA_966210405.1 uncultured Marinobacter sp. | reverse complement strand
CCTTCAATATATTGTCGATATGAAGGTAGTCTATGCCTCTCAACATCTGAACGAATTTCTTTATTTACGCCGACAAACAGCAATTTCAATGAATTGATGAAACTAGTCTTTCCAAAGCCATTCCTCCCTAGAATTACCGTTATCGGCCGACCGTCAACTGGTGCAAGGTTGAAATCGACCACCCCATAATAGGAGAACAAATTATTGACAATCAGATTTTTTATAATCATTTGTTACTCTACTTGGCGATCTTTAACGGCAGTCGATATTAGTTTATTTAGCTCTCTCTGCAATTCTTGCATATCACCATGATTTAAACGAGGATACTGCTCCAGCAAAGAGAATAGTTCAGGCAATATTTTTTCGGGGACTCCATTATTTATGGCGAGCTCTTTCAACAAAACTTGTACACCCTCGTTTCGTGATTCAAGCATAATGCCCCCCAACCATTTTATTAGGAAATCGACCATTCTTTGCAGAAAGTTTCAATGCCGATTTCATTAAGTCGAACTCGTCATCCCATATAGATTGGATACAACGTAGCTCCTCGTCATCGATTAACCGGATTCCAACGCTCTTTTCAAGCTCCAACAATTTATCTAAGATATTTTTTCGAGCCTCACTGGTAAATGGACCGATCCCGGGCCGGCCATCTCTTCGAAATCGCTGGCGATTGCCCTCATCTTCACGCATTTCTTTTAACCAGTTCCGAAAATCGTTCAGTGGGCGCATCCATTCATCCCCGGTTTCGATAAAGCCTTGCATCGATTTGTCAGCCTTGACAACTGTACATGTCCAGCATCCGAATCTGCTACCGCCGCAGGACGGGGTATTCAGGTCAGTAACAACCGGACACTCTCCACCGTTAGCTTGACGGTATAAGTCAAGCATAAAATCATGACTTCCTCCCCACGGTGGCGGGTTATTCATGAACAGATACTCCCACACCTGATCGGTATTCCAATGTGAAATGGGACTGAGAACCAATGCGTTCGGAATTTCGTGATGTGGGTTTAAACCTCTGTCATTGCTTTTCCTCGCATCCATAGCTCGCCCGCGCGAAGCGCTCTCGGAATACCTCGTGCCAAGCAATAATATTGCACTGCCGGACTTGCCGCAGATCTCTTCTATAACCTTGGTCACCGGACGGATCTTCATCCGTGTCGTACACCACCTAAACCACCTTGTGGGAGGAGGGTAACCCTTGCCAATAAGGTTTACCCAAAAGCCCTCTGCCGCCTCAGGACGAATTAGGTGTGTAACAAGATCTAACCCGGAGGACCTTGCGTGTTCGCCTATGCTCCTTAGACTACCTTCCACATAATCTTTAATGTTGGGGGCTTCAACTCTCGTGTCGGAGGATAAAACATGAACAGGTTTACGTTGCGACTCGGGAAGTGACTGAAGCAGTTCATACACAAGCTGTAGAACTAAGGTCGAGTCTTTACCGCCTGAATAAGCGATTATCCATGGTCGGGAATCAGCGAGGAAATTTTCTTTCAGACATTCTCTGGTTAGCTCTAGGTGATCGTGTTGACTCTGTGTTGCAAGACTCATCTGGCGCCCGTTATGCATGGTTGTACGGCAAAAAAGTCTAGTAAGCGTAACATACCGACCGGTTTCTACCGAAAAGTTTGACCAGGGCCAATTTACGCCAAATGGAAACAATGCATCTGTTTATCATTGGAAGGAAAAGCATACATGACATAGGCTCAGACTACCTGCGACCAAAGGACCGTCTGCCATTCAGGCCGTTCACACCGTCAAATGCCTCCGAATCAGCTCATCCGACAACTCTGAAATGCCCCCCTCAGCAACCCTCCTCCCCCGATCCAAAATCGCAAATCGATCCGCATACTTCCGCGCAAACGGCAACTTCTGCTCAACCAGCAGCACAGTCAGCCCATCCTCTTCGATAAGGCGGCGAATAACCTCCCCAATCTGCGCCACAATATTCGGCTGAATGCCCTCCCCCGGCTCGTCCAGAATCAGTAGCCGGGGCTCAATCACCAACGCCCGTCCAATCGCCAACTGCTGTTGCTGTCCGCCAGAAAGATCGCCGCCTCTCCGATGTTTCATTTCCTTCAACACCGGAAACAACTCATACACCCGCTCCGGTATCTTCTTGCTGCCGTCCTGGCGCACAGCCAGTCCGGTGCGGAGGTTTTCTTCCACGGTCAGCAACGGGAAGATCTGCCTTCCCTGGGGCACGTAGCCGATTCCGAGGCGTGACCTGTCTTCGATTTTCTTCCTGGTCAGTTCAACATCCTCCGCGAATTCAATACTGCCGCTCTTGGTGGTTTCCTCGCCCATGATGCATTTCATCAGGGTGGTTTTGCCCACGCCGTTGCGGCCCATTACGCAGGTGCACTGGCCCTGGGGTACGTCCAGGTCCAGATCCCAGAGGGTGTGGCTTTCGCCGTAGTATTGGTTGAGCTTCTGGATCTTGAGCATTACGCCTCCTCCCCCAGGTAAACCTTGATCACTTCCGGGTCGTTGGAGACCTGGTCCATGGTGCCTTCGGCCAGCACGCTGCCCTGGTGCAGCACGGTCACCTGGCGGGCGATGGAGCGCACGAAGCCCATGTCGTGCTCCACCACCACGACGGATTGTTTGCCGGCCAGGCTGGTGAGCAGTTCGGCGGTGCGCTCCATTTCCTGTTCGGTCATGCCCGCTACCGGTTCGTCCACCAGCAGCAGCCTTGGTTTCTGCATCAGCAGCATCCCGATTTCCAGCCACTGTTTCTGGCCGTGGGAGAGAATGCCGGCGAGGCGGTCGCGCAGATCCTTCAGGCCGATCATTTCCAGCACTTCGTCGATGCGGTCGCGGTATTCCGCTTTCATGATGGCGGTCAGCGTGGGCCAGATACGCTTGTCGGCGGCCATGGCCAGCTCCAGGTTTTCGAACACGGTGAGGGCTTCGAACACCGTGGGTTTCTGGAACTTGCGGCCGATGCCCAGGCTGGCGATGTCCGGCTCGTTCATGGTGAGCAGGTTATGGCGGCTGCCGAACCATACCGAGCCGGTGTCTGGCCGGGTTTTACCGGTGATGATGTCCATCATGGTGGTTTTGCCCGCACCGTTGGGGCCGATGATGCAGCGCAGCTCGCCATCGTCGATGGTGAGGTTGAGGTTGTTGATGGCCTTGAAGCCGTCAAAGCTCACGTTCACGTCTTCCAGGTAGAGGATGGGGCCGTGGCGCACGTCCACCGGGGACTGCACCGGCGCGAGAAAGTCGAATACCTGGTCCCGGTTGGCCAGTTCCTGAAAAAGGCTCATGCGGTGGCCTCCTGCGAGGTGGGTGTGTCGTCATCGGGTTTGGCTTTGCGGCGTTTCTGCAGCAGACCGGCAATGCCCTTGGGCAGGAACACGGTCACCAGCACAAACAGGCCGCCGAGGGCGAACAGCCAGGCGTCCGGCATGATGCCGGTGAACACGGTTTTGGCGTAGTTCACCAGGATGGCGCCGATCACCGCGCCGTAGAGCGTTGCCCGGCCACCCAGGGCCACCCACACCACGATCTCGATGGAGAACAGCGGCGAGAATTCGCTGGGGTTGATGATGCCCACTTGCGGCACATACAGCGCCCCGGCCACACCCGCCAGCATGGCGGACACCACGAACACGAACAGCTGCACCCGTTCCACCCGGTAACCCAGGAAGCGGGTGCGGGCCTCGGCATCCCGGCAGGCCACGCTTACCCGGCCCAGCTTGCTGGTCACAATGCCCCGGCAGATCACGTAGCCGATGGCCAGGGCGATGCCGGTGGCAATGAACAGTCCGAGGCGGGTGGCGTCGGTGCGCAGGTTGAAGCCGAGAATGTCCTTGAAGTCGGTGAGGCCGTTGTTACCACCAAAGCCCATCTCGTTGCGGAAGAAGGCCAGCATCAGGGCGAAGGTGAGCGCCTGGGTGATGATGGAGAGGTACACCCCGGTCACCCGCGAGCGGAAGGCCAGGAAGCCGAACACCAGCGCCAGCAGGCCCGGCGCCAGCAGCACCATGAGGAAGGCAAACCAGGCCATGTCGAAGCCGTGCCAGAACCAGGGCAGCGTGTCCCAGTTCAGGAACACCATGAAATCCGGCAGGGTCGGGTCGCCATACACGCCCCGGTCGCCAATCTGGCGCATCAGGTACATGCCCATGGCGTAGCCGCCCAGGGCAAAGAAGGCGCCGTGGCCCAGGCTGAGGATGCCCAGGTAACCCCACACCAGGTCCACCGCCACCGCCAGCAGGGCATAACACAGGTATTTGCCCAGCAGGATCACAGTGTAGGAACTCACGTGCAGGGCACTGCCCTGGGGAACAAACAGGTGCAGGGCGGTAACGATCACCAGCGCCGAGAACAGTACGCCCAGGAAGATTTGTGTGGATCGCTCCTGGAAAGGCCGGAGCAGCCAGACTTGTGATGACGACATAACTCAGCCCTCCGCTGCCCGGCCTTTTTGCGGGAACAATCCCTTCGGCCGTTTCTGAATGAACAGGATAATGAATACCAGCACGATGATCTTCGCGAGCACGGCGCCGGCCCAGGGTTCCAGCAGCTGGTTGATGGTGCCCAGGGAGAGGCCCGCCAGCAGGGTGCCCCAGAGGTTACCCACGCCACCGAACACCACCACCATGAAGGAATCGATGATGTAGTTCTGGCCCAGGTTGGGGCCCACGTTGGTGATCTGGGAGAGCGCAACGCCGGCCAGCCCGGCCACGCCGGAGCCCAGGCCGAAGGTGAGGATATCCACCCGGGTGGCCCTGATGCCCATGGATCGGGCCATGGCGCGGTTCTGGGTGACGGCGCGCACTTCCAGGCCCAGGCGGGTCCTGCGCATGATCAGCATGAGGCCGGCGAACACCACCAGAGCGAAGCCGATGACGTAGAGGCGGTTGAGCGTTAATGAGAGTGCCTCGTTGATCATCACCGAGCCGCTCATCCAGTCCGGGGTAATCACGGTGCGGTTCAGGGGTGAAATCACGGTGCGCACCAGCTGTTGCAGGATCAGGCTCACGCCGAAGGTGGCCAGCAGAGTTTCCAGGGGGCGGCCCTTGAGGTGCTGGATCACGGTGCGTTCGATGGCGATGCCTGCCAGTGCGGCCACCAGGAATCCGGCGGGGATGGACAGGATCAGTGCCAGGCCCGGCTGGCCCGGCAGCAGTTGCTGCATGCCCCAGGTGGTGTAGGCGCCGAGCATGATCAGCTCGCCGTGGGCCATGTTGATCACGCCCATCACGCCGAAGGTGATGGCCAGGCCAATGGCCGCCAGCACCAGCACCGAGCCGAGCGACAGCCCGAAGTAGAGGGTCTCGGCGGCGCGGTTGAGTTTGAGCTTCTGGTCGATGCGCTCCATGGCGGCTTCGGCGGCGGCGACCAGTTCCGGGTTGTCACTGCGCGTGGCAGTCAGCAGCGCGGCCCGGGTCTGGCTGTTCAGGCTGCCGGAGAGGGTGGCCACGGCGGCCACATCGCCCTGCTCTTCCACCCGGTAGATGGCCAGGGCTTCCATAAGATCGGCCTGTACCGCGTCGCTCTGCTCGGCTTCAATCAGTTCCGGCAGGCGTTCGGCCAGGGTGTCGTCCACGCTGCCTTTGAGGGCGCGGGCGGCGGTGAGTCGGTTGTCTTCATCGGGGCTTTTCAGGTCGATCACCGAGAGAATACTTTCCAGCTCGGTGCGCAGGGCGTTGTTCACCCGGATGGTGTCCAGGTCCCGGCGGGAGACTTCACCCAGGTTTTCCCGGGTCAGGGCGTTTTCCACCGTCCAGTCCCGGCCACGGTTCTCGAGGATTACAACGAACTGGCCGCTGGCTTCGATACGCCCGAGCTTGTTGGCGCCGAAGGATTCCAGCCAGTAGCGGGCGCGTTCGTCGCCGCTGTCGGCGATGCGGTTAACCACCTGTCGCTTTTCCGCGAAGGAGGCGTCGGCCAGCGCGGTGAGCAGTTGCTGTGCTTCGGAATCCGCCACCTGGGCCGAAGCCAGGGCTGGCCAGAGCAGGCAACAGACAAGCAGAAGCTGGCTGAGCAATCGGCTGATGCCCATGGGTGCGTCCTGTTCTTGAAGTGAATGAAGTGCTTGTACACGAGGGGGCGGGAACCAGCCCCGCCCCCTCGTTCAGGCTGGTGTTACTCGGAAGCCACTTTCGCGGTGCCGCCACAGGTGCCGGCAACCACGTTGAAGTTTCCGCAGAACAGCGGCTTGCGCCAATCGCTGATCAGGTCTTTGGAGCCCGGCAGGAAGTCAGACCAGGCATCGCCGGCCACGGTCGACGGGGTTTCCCACACCACGGAGAACTGGCCGTTGTCCTGGATCTCGCCAATCAGCACCGGCTTGGTGATGTGGTGGTTGGGCATCATGGTGGCGTAGCCGCCGGTGAGGTTGGGCACGCTCACGCCGATGATGGCGTCCTTCACCGCGTCCACGTCGGTGGTGCCGGCTTTCTTCACCGCTTCCACGTACATGTTGAAGCCGATGTAGTGGGCTTCCATGGGGTCGTTGGTAACCACGGTGTCATCACCCTTGTACTCGATCCAGGCGTCGATGAAGTCGTAGTTGGCTTCGCTTTCCACGCTCATGAAGTAGTTCCAGGCGGCCAGGTGGCCCACCAGCGGCGCGGTATCGATGCCGGAGAGCTCCTGCTCACCCACGGAGAAGGCAACCACCGGGATTTCGGAGGCTTCGATGCCCTGGTTGGCCAGTTCCCGGTAGAAGGGCACGTTGGCGTCGCCGTTGATGGTGGAGACCACGGCGGTCTTCTTGCCGGCGCTGCCGAACTGTTTGATGTCGGAGACGATGGACTGCCAGTTGGAGTGCCCGAACGGCGTGTAGTTGATCATGATGTCTTCGGCGGCCACGCCCTTGTCCTTGAGGTAGGTCTCGAGGATCTTGTTGGTGGTGCGCGGGTAGACGTAATCAGTGCCCGCCAGTACCCAGCGCTCCACGCCGATGTTGTTCATCAGGTAGTCCACCGCCGGAATCGCCTGCTGGTTGGGGGCGGCGCCGGTGTAGAAGACGTTCTCGGAAGATTCCTCACCCTCGTACTGCACCGGGTAGAACAGCAGGCCGTTCAGCTCTTCCACCACCGGCAGTACCGATTTGCGGGAGACGGAAGTCCAGTTGCCGAAGATCACGTCCACTTTTTCCTGGGCCAGCAGCTCCCGGGCTTTCTCGGCGAACAGCGGCCAGTTAGAGGCCGGGTCCACCACCACCGGTTCCAGTTTGCGGCCCAGAATGCCGCCTTCGGCGTTCTGCTGTTCGATCAGCATCAGCATGGTGTCTTTCAGCACGGATTCACTGATCGCCATGGTGCCGGAGAGCGAGTGCAGGATGCCCACCTTGATGGGGTCTTCCGCGGCAACGGAATTGAAAGAGATCGACAGAGCGAGGGCAGAGAGGCCCAGTTTCACGTGTTTTTTGAAGCTCATGTTGTGCGTCCTTTTCCTGAGTTGGGTCTTGCCTTGAGTCATGTGTTGAAACGTGCAGTTCGTCTTGAAACGCACCAGAGCCTCTGCATCTGCTGTTCCACATTCACCATAAATTCAGACAAAACAGCCAGTTAACTAGTATACAAGCGCTACAGAGCCACCCCGCCCAGCGCAAATACCCTTTCAAGCCGCTGTTTTCCGGGTCAGTTTTGGTGCGCCCGCACCGGGGTTGGGCAGGGCCTGAGATCCGCGCCTCTGGCCGCAAATCTATAAGTGTCTGTTTTTAAATAGCTAACAAGAAAATTCCACAAATGGCACAGGCATTGCCATTCCACATGTATACAAGTTGATAACGCACATGAGGACGACCAATGCCTTCAACTCTCGGATGGACCATCAAGGACTGGCAGAACGCCTATAAAGAAGGCGCCACGCCAGCGGGATTGCTCGGTGAGCTGCTCACCAGCCTGAATACCGCAGACCCCGCCTGGATTGCCCTGCTGGATGGCGACGGGCTGGCCCGGGCCCTGGCGGAGCTGGAGCAGGCGCTGGCAGCCGCCGGTGGCGACATGGCCGCGCTGCCTCTCTATGGCATTCCCTTCGCGGCCAAGGACAACATTGATGCCACCGGTTTCCAGACCACCGCCGCGTGCCCGGCGTTTGCCTACCGCCCGAGTGAGGACGCCGCCACCATTGCCCGCCTGAAGTCCGCTGGAGCGGTGTTGATTGGCAAGACCAACCTCGACCAGTTCGCCACCGGCCTGGTGGGCACCCGCTCGCCTTATGGCGCGGTGCCCAACAGCTTCAAGCCGGAGGTGGTCAGCGGCGGCTCCAGTTCCGGCTCAGCCTCTGTTGTCGCCCGGGGCCTGGTGCCCTTTTCCCTGGGCACCGATACCGCCGGCTCCGGTCGGGTGCCGGCGGGGCTGAATAACCTGGTGGGCCTGAAACCCACCAAGGGCCTGTTCAGCATCCGTGGCGTGGTGCCGGCCTGTCGCTCCCTGGATTGCGTGTCCATCTTTGCGCTGACCGTGAACGACGCCGGGCGGGTATCGGAGGTCATGGCCGGGTTCGATGCCGGCGATGCCTTCTCCCGCAAGGCCCCTTACGCCCTGCCCCTG
>CBIHLH010000156.1:0-8534 GCA_966210405.1 uncultured Marinobacter sp. | reverse complement strand
CCGAACCGGCACAACCACCTTTTCGGACATGTACTTTTTCCCCGACATTGCCGCTCAGGTTGCCCACGATGCCGGCATGCGGGCGCAGATCTGTTTTCCTCTGCTGGACTTTCCGACCCCCTGGGGTTCCGGTCCCGACGAGTATCTGAACAAGGGCGAGGCCTTCATCAAGGCATGGAAAGACAACGACTATGTTATGCCCGCCATCGGCCCCCACGCGCCGTACACCGTCTCCGATGGTCCGCTGGCCCAGGCGGTGGCCCTGTCTGAAAAGACCGGAGCGCGGATCCAGATTCACCTGCATGAAACGGAGTTTGAAATCACGGAGGCGCTGGAAAAACGAGGCCAGCGCCCCACGGAACGGCTCAGAAACCTCGGCATGCTCGGAACCAGCACCCAGTGTGTCCACATGACCCAGATCGACGAATCCGACCTGACCCTGCTGTCGGAATCCGGAGCTCACGTGATCCACTGCCCCGAATCCAACCTCAAGCTGGCCAGCGGCTTTTGCCCGGCCCAGGCCATGCTGGATCGCGGGATAAACGTGGCCATTGGCACGGATGGTGCCGCCAGCAACAACGACCTGGACCTGTTTGGCGAACTCCGTACCGCCGCCATGATCGCCAAAGCCGTTGCCGGCGATGCTGCGGCGCTGTCTGCCCACCGGGCCCTGGAGATGGCGACCCTGAATGGCGCCAGGGCCCTCGGCCGGGATCACGACCTGGGCTCACTGGTACCTGGAAAACTTGCGGACATTATCGCCGTCGATCTGAGCGACCCGTTCCTTCAGCCGGTTTATGATCCATCGTCCCATCTTGTCTACAGCAACCATGGGCGGGCCGTCAGCCACAGCTGGATCAATGGCATCCCACAGCTTCAGGATGGCAGGCTGACCCGCATTGATGTCGCTGACCTGATGCTGCGGGTTAACGACTGGGCTGAACGCATCCGCACGCCGGCGGACTAACCGAATACCGATTCACCAGGCAGAACCAACCATGACAGAGCAGAACGTAGACCGTAATGAAATTGCCAAATTCGAGGCCCTCGCCAGCCGCTGGTGGGACCCGACGAGCGAATTCAAACCCTTGCACGATATCAACCCGTTGCGGCTGAACTACATCGATGAGCGCGTATCCCTGCCGGGTAAGCAGATTCTCGACGTCGGCTGCGGTGGTGGCCTGTTGTCAGAAGGCATGGCTCAGCGCGGCGCCCATGTCACCGGCATCGATATGGGTGAGGCCCCCCTGTCCGTCGCCCGGTTACACGGCCTCGAAAGCGGCATTGACGTCGATTACCGCCAGATTACCGTGGAAGAACTGTCCCGGGACCCGGCACATGCCGGTCGTTACGATGCGGTCACCTGCCTGGAGATGCTGGAGCATGTGCCCGATCCCGCATCGGTAATCAAGGCCTGTGCTGCGATGCTCAAACCGGGCGGACACCTGTTTGTCTCGACCATCAACCGGAACCCGAAATCGTTCCTGTTTGCCATCGTGGGTGCGGAATACCTGCTGCAGTTGCTGCCCAAAGGCACCCATGAGTGGAAGAAGTTTATTCGCCCCTCGGAGATGTCGGATCATTTGCGGCGCGCGGGACTGGATATCCTGGAACTGACCGGCATGACCTACAATCCACTGACCCGGGCCTACAAACTTGGCCGCGATGTCGATGTCAACTACCTGATGCACGCCAGGGATACCCGTGACGCCTGATCCATCCGCCGTTCTCTTTGACCTCGACGGTACGCTGCTTGATACCGCCCCGGACTTCATTCGTTGTCTCAACCAGTTACGGCAACATCACGGTCTTGCCCCCCTGCCCCCGGAACACATCCGTCGCTCGGTATCAAACGGGGCCCGGGCCATGATCCGGGTCGGGTTTGGCCTGGAGCCGGATCATCCGGACTACCTGGAAAAGCACACCGCCTTCCTGGACCTGTACGAGACCGGGGTCGCTGTTGAAACCCGGCTGTTCGAAGGAATGGACACCCTGCTTCAGGCCCTGGAACAACGGCATATTCCCTGGGGAATCGTCACCAACAAGCCGGTACGTTTTGCCGCCCCCCTGGTGGAAGCTCTCGGCCTTGACCAACGTTGCTCGGTGCTGGTCTGCCCGGACCACGTCAGCCAGCGCAAACCCCACCCGGAAGCCTTGATTCTGGCATGCCGGCAACTCGGGGCGCCCCCCGCCCAGGCAGTGTATGTTGGAGACCACGAACGGGATATCGAAGCCGGCCGTAACGCCGGAATGACCACCATTGCCGTTCGCTACGGCTATATCGAGGCGCCTGAAACCGTTGATCTGTGGCAAGCGGACCTGGTTGTCGACACCGTCAGCGACCTGGCAAACCTGTTACAATAACAGCCTGAGTTCATTCCGGATCCGGTCAAGCAGACCGGAAACAGCCTGACATGGAGACAGGTTATGCAAGATTACCAAGCACCCGCTGATCTGCTGAAAGACCGCATCATCATGGTAACGGGTGCCGGCAGTGGCATTGGCCGTGCAGCGGCTCTCGCCTATGCGGCCCACGGTGCCACCGTCATCCTGGTGGGGCGTACCGTGGGCAAGCTGGAAACCGTCTATGATGAAATCGAGGCCGCCGGTTATCCCAAACCCGCCATTGTGCCGATGAATTTCGAGGGGGCCGCCGTCAAGGACTACGAGGAGTTGGCCATGACCCTCGAAGACAACTTCAACCAGCTCGATGGTCTGCTCCATAACGCCGCCATCCTGGGTGATCGGAGCCCGGTGGAGCTGTATGACCCGGAGACCTGGAACAAGGTCATGCATGTGAATGCCACCGCGCCCTTTCTGTTGAGCCGGGCCATGATTCCATTATTGCGCAAGTCGCCGGACGCCTCGGTGATTTTCACGTCATCCGGCGTGGGCCGCAAAGCGAAGGCCTATTGGGGCGCGTACGCCGTGTCCAAATTCGCAGTGGAAGGCCTGAGCCAGCTCCTGTCGGACGAACTGGATGACGAGCGTCATAATGTTCGCGTGAACAGTCTGAACCCGGGCGCAACCCGTACCAATATGAGAGCCCACGCCTACCCTGCGGAAAATCCGCAACATAATCCGGCGCCGGAAGACCTGATGCCGATTTATCTGTACCTCATGGGCGGGGACAGCCAGGGCGTTAACGGCCAGCAACTGGACGCACAACCCCGGTAATGGAACTGCTGTTTTACACAACGTCTCAATGCCACCTCTGTGAGCTGGCCGAAGCCTTGCTGGTGAATACACCGATGCCGGCTCCGATACCGGTAGACGTGGTCGATATAGCCCAGTCCGAAACGCTAGTGGAGCAGTATGGCACCCGCATTCCGGTGCTGCGCCGCAACGACACCGGCGCGGAGCTGGACTGGCCGTTTACGAGGGACCAGTTACTTTCGTTTCTGCAATGAGGATTTCCTGACATGTTAATGGTGATTTCTCCAGCCAAAACACTCGATTACGAGAGCCCGCTGGCGACCAACGACTATACCCGGCCGGACTTCCTGGATGACGCCTGTGAACTGATCGATCAGCTCAAGGAGCTGGAACCGCATCAGGTCAGCAACCTGATGAACATCAGCGACAAGCTCGGCCAGCTGAACGCCAGGCGGTTCCGGGACTGGCACACGCCCTTTACTCCGGACAACGCCCGCCAGGCGGTGCTGGCGTTCAAGGGTGACGTGTACACGGGGCTGGGTGCGGAAAGCTTCAGCCCGAAGGATTTCGACTTTGCCCAGGCCCACCTGCGCATGCTCTCCGGTCTGTATGGCATTCTTAAACCGCTGGACCTGATGCAGCCCTATCGCCTTGAAATGGGCACCCGCTTTGAGAACAGCCGCGGCAAGGACCTGTACGCCTTCTGGGGCAACCGGATTACCAATGAACTGAACCGCCTGCTGGTGGCAGACGACGGTGTGCTGATCAACCTGGCGTCCAATGAGTACTTCAAGAGTGTCAACAGGAAGGATCTTGAAGGCCGCCTGATCACCCCCCAATTCAAGGACTGGAAAAACGGCCAGTACAAGATGATCAGCTTCTACGCCAAAAAGGCCCGGGGACTGATGTGCCGGTTCGCCATCCAGAATCGCATCACCCAGGCCAGTGACCTCAAGGGGTTCAACCTCGAGGGCTATTACTTCAGTGAAGACCAATCCGATAACAACAACTGGGTTTTCCTGCGGGACGAAGCGTAAACCGCGTTAATATCGGAGTCAGCAATGAACGAAGCAGTGTTTTCCCAGATTGCCATGCTGGTGTTTCTGACCGGCCTGATTGTCTGGATGGGCTTTATTGTCTGGGACCTCGCCAAAAAGTCTCAGGCAGGCCGATTCGGCACCATTGCCCTGTTTACCGTTCTGGGAGCCGGCGTTATCGGCTTCATCGTTAAAACCGTACTCGTAGAGATCATGAACCTATGAAAGACAAGGACCAGGCCTGATGTGGTTTCGCAATGCCCGCGTATTCCGGTTTACCAAACCGTTTGATATCACTGCCGAAGCACTGGAAGAGAAGCTCCGGGCAGACGCTTTCAAGCCCTGTGGCCCGCAGGAAACCAGCCGCCAGGGTTGGGTGCCGCCACTTGGTAAACATGGCGAGCAGTTGGTTCACAGCGCCAACGGCTATCACCTGATTGCCCTGCGCAAGGAAGAGAAGATCCTGCCTGGGCCGGTCGTGAAGGAAGCGGTGGAAGAAAAAGCCGAAGCCATTGAGATCGAACAGGGCCGCAAGGTCCGCCGCAAGGAAAAGGACGAACTCAAGGAACAGGTGATGCTGGAGATGCTGCCACAGGCGTTCTCCAGAAACCGTCGCTGTTTCGCCTATCTTGCCCCGCAGGACGGCGTACTGGTGGTGGACGCCGGTTCGGCGAAGCAGGCCGAAGATCTGGCCTCAACCCTGCGCAAGAGCCTGGGCTCGCTGCCGGTACGTCCGCCGGCCGTGGAGCAGGCACCGGCGTTTACCTTCACTGGCTGGCTGAACGAATCCATAGACCTCCCCGGCAGCATCGTGCTGGGCAATGAGTGTGAGCTCAAAGACCCGTCTGAAGACGGCGGCGTGGTACGTTGCAAGGGGCTGGACCTGAAAGCCGACGAGATCCGCAACCACCTGGATGCCGGCATGCAGGTCACCAAACTGTCCCTCACCTGGGATGACAACGTGTCTTTCGTGCTGGACGAAGAGCTCGGCATCCGCCGCCTGAAATTCGGCGAAACCCTTCAGGATCAACTGGATGCCGTGGATGTGGATGACGCGGTCGCCAAGTTCGACGCGGCCTTCACACTGATGACGCTGGAGTTGTCGCGGCTGATCCCCGGGTTGCTGGAAGCCCTGGGTGGCGAAGACCGGTCAGCGATCGTCGACGCATAGAACCATAAACATGGGGCCAGATGAACTTGTCATCTGGCCCCTACTCTCCGCTTTCCCCTCAATGGGCGCTCTTGCCGAGTCTCTCCCGTTGCCAGTCTTTTTCCGGCTCGTTTAACACCAGGCGCAGGTCCATCACGTCTTCCTCGGTGTTGAACCGGATTTCAAATCCCATGTGCTCGGCCAGCTGCAGCATCGGGCGGTTGTCCGGCAGCACATTGCCCACCATCTCGACCGTGCCACGGGCGCGGCAGTAATCAATCATCTTCTGCATCAGGGCAACACCCAGGCCCTCGCCTTTCATGTTGTCGTGTACCATGACCGCGAATTCGCATTGCAGGTTGTCCGCATCGGTCCAGGTACGTACGGTGCCCAGGGTTTCTTCCCCTTCACCATCCTCTCGGGGGGCATTGGCGATGAACACCATTTCCCGGTCGTAGTCGATCTGCACCATCTGGGCTACGTCTTCCCGGGAGAAATGCTTGCGGTACTGAAAAAAGCGGTAGCGGATGGACTCCGGCGACTGCAATTCATGGAACGCCCGGTGGGCCGGCTCATCCTCCGCCAGCACCGGCCGAATGATCACCCGGCGACCGGACTTGGGCAACACAATCCATTCTTCCAGCTCCCTGGGATAGGGCTGGATAATTGGCCTGCCCGGCTTCTCCGCCAGATTGATGGCAACATTGACTGCCACCGCGCCCTGCTCATTGAACAGCAGGGGCGCAATCTCCAGGCCCTGGATCTCCGGAATATCAATAACGATCTGCGACAGGGTGACCAGCGTTTCCGAAACCGCCCGAATATCCTCTTCCGGCTTCAGGCTGTGCTCCTTGAGCAGCTTGTACATGTAGGTACGGCGTAACAACTCCCGGGCGAGCACCATGTTCAGGGGTGGCAGGGCAATCTGCCGGTCCGTCATTACATTAATCTGGGCACCGGCAGCTCCGCATACCACCAGCGGCCCAAAAAGCTTATCGCGGGTGATGCCGACACTGAATTCGATCCCTCCCACGTGCTGATAGGAGCGTTGCACCGCAAACCCCAGAAAGCCACTGTCCGGAAAATGCGTCTGGTACTCCTCCATCAGATAGCGGCAGGAATCCATGATCGCTGCTTCGCTGTTCAGCTTCTGCACCATGCCCTTGTAACGGCGCTGGGTCGGGCTGAGGTTCAGGAACGGGTGGCAGGCCTGCTCATGAATGATGGTGATATCCACCGGGCGCCGCTCCACGGCAAAGACTTCCAGCACCTCTTCCATGTCGTCACAGTACAGAGTTTCGATGGTGTTGATGCCGTAATCCCGGACCACGTCCCGGGCTTCACGATTGGACAGATGTTCCCGCCCGGACCGCAACGCACCGGTCACCATTCGCCGGGTCTGGGTGCGGTCGGCAAAATGATCGGTAAATGACTCCGGGGTTTCTGTCAGCAGCCGCTGCACGCGCTGGTGACGAACGTGCTGCATGAAGGCCATAACGGCTTTCTCCGGATTGAAAAACGACGGCAGGCCGGCCCGATAGAACTCTTCCCGGGCATCCATCACCGTGCTCTGGCCCAGCCAGCAGGTGAACACATTCAGCCGGGTGCCCCGGGAGGCCTGCACCACGGCATCGGCAATCTGCAAGCTGTCCTCGGTCAGGCTGGGAGCGTACATCACCAACACGTTGGCGATCTCCGGGGCCTTCGCCAGAATTTTAATGGCCTGAGCGTACAGCTCCGGCGAGGCATCGTAGTTCAGGTCAATCGGGTTCCGGCGCGTCCAGTACGGCGGCAATAACTCAGCCAGGGCCTCGATACTGGCGGCCGACAGTTCCGCCAGCTCCCCGCCCAGATCCGCCAAACGGTCCACCGCCAGCACCCCCGGCCCCACTCCGTTGGCCATGATCGCCAGGGATTCCCGCCTTAGCGGGCGCATCCGGGTAAGGGTTTCCAGGGCATCAAACATCTGGCCCAGGCCATCGACCCGCAAAACACCCGCCCGCTGCAGCATGGCATCGTAGATCGGATCACTGCGTTTGAGGCCATCTGGCAGAACGTGAGGAAACCATTCCGACTCCGGCACCCGGCCGGACTTTACCGCAATCACCGGCTTGGTTCTGGAGGCGACGCGCACCGCGGACATAAACCGGCGCGGGTTGGGGATATTCTCAATATGCAGCAGGATCGCACGGGTCTGGGAGTCCTGGGCCAGGTAATCGATCAAATCGTCATGATCGATATCCATGCCATCGCCGAGGGTGAGAAAGTAGGAAAAACCGACGCCCCGGGCGAAGGCCCAGTCAATCACCGAACTGGCAATGGTGCCGGACTGGCCCACAAACGCCACCCGGCCGGGTATGGCGCCCATGTGAGCGTAGGTGGCATTCAGGCTTCGCGCCGGCACCATCAGGCCGATGGTGTTTGGGCCAAGCACGCGGAGCCCGGTTTCCCGGGCCGCGTCCCGCACCGAATACATCAATGGTTGCCCGGTTTTACTGTTTGTGCGGGACATCCCCCCGGTCATGACGATGGCAGTGCGCACGCCCGCCTCGCCCAACCGCCTGATGGTTTTGGCGACCGTGTCCGGCGGCGTGCAGATGATGGCCAGATCCGGAGAAAACGGCATCCTGGCGACTTTTTTGACGCAGGCCACCCCGTGCACATTGTCGTAATCGTTCTGGTTAACCACCAGCAGCTTGCCCGGGTAGCCGCCACCGAGGAGGTTCCGAAGCACCATACCACCAAGGTTATCCGCCCGTTCCGAGGCACCAACGACCACGATGGACGCGGGATTGAACAGACTTTCCAGATACCGGGTACTCAAGCTGATGCTCCTCAGACACGGCCAGAACAGAGCGGCCGGATGACAAAGTGAATAATGCAGGTCCTGTGCAAGTGTATACCCTATCTTAGGCGCAGATGACCTGATGTAAAACGCCTGACGCCATGGCCGTCAGCCTAAGACCAAAGAAACACGGAAACCTGCGGTTATCCCTGATAAGATTGATGAAAAACCAATCAGATTCAGGATCGTCCCAGGCGTATGACCACGGCATTTTTTTCCCACGATGACTGCATGAAACACAACATGGGGCCGGAACATCCGGAAAGCCCGGAGCGGTTGGCCGCCATCATCAGTTATCTTGCCGAGACCGGCCTGGACCAGAAGCTGGACTGGGTTCGCCCGGAGG
>CBIHLH010000155.1:0-8546 GCA_966210405.1 uncultured Marinobacter sp. | reverse complement strand
GCAGAAATGTCGGGATCGCCGACGTTGCAGGATCTTCCCGTAATTTCCGCAGGATATCGAAACCAGAAACTGGTCCAAGCCGCGTCTCAAGAATAATGAGGTCTGGATGCTGTTCGGTGATCGCCGCAAAGATTTGAGGTTCGTCAAACACCATGGGTACAAAGATAACCGCCAGGGAAACCAGAACCAGTGCCCCGATTATTCTTTGCTTCAGTCCATCCACGTTACTCGACTCCCATCTGTCACCTGTCTGCCCGGCAGGGCGTGTCAACGCAAATACTAACTGCCAGCCCCCAAGAACTCAAAGGCCGGGCGGCCGCCATGGACAAAGTTTAAGCCTGTAGCCCGATCAGGCCGGCTACCCCGGGGCTGTCAGCAGCGCCCTGGCCTCGGCCACGGTGTAAAAAGAACCGAACACAATAATCGTGTCCTCCTCCGAGGCCGCCTTTCGGGCAGCCCCGATGGCCTCGGCCACGGAGCCGGACACCAGCGGTGCAACGTCTGGCACGCTCCCCGCACGGGCCAGCAACTCTTCCGCCGCAAGCCCGCGCGGCACCGCAAGACCTGCCAGATACCAGTGATCAACAACGGCGCTCATGGCTCGCAGAACGCCTTCCACGTCCTTGTCGGCCAGTGCGGCATACACCGCATGAACCCGACCATTACCACTTTTTAACGCCTGTAACCGGCCAGCCAGCCAACCCGCAGCGTGGGGGTTGTGGCCAACATCGACGTACAGGGCCGGCGCCTCCCCCAGTTTTTCAAACCGGCCGGGCACACGCAGGCTGCTCAGCACCTGTGTCATCCTGTCTGCCGGGAGCTCCCGCGCCAATGTCCGGACCGCGACCACTGCGGCCGCAACGCTCGCCACCGGTAATGGGCCCGAAGGCAACACAAACGATTCACCGAGATAGTGCAGCACCAGCTCCGCGCCCCGCGCCTGACCTTCCGCCCGTTCCGTTACCTGGTAATCCCGGCCTGACAACGCCAGCTTTACACCTTGAGCCGATGCCTGCTGCAGCACGGAATTCGGTGGCGTTTCGTCCGCGCAGACGGCGGGGATACCCGGTCGCAGAATGCCCGCCTTCTCAAAGCCGATCACCTCCCGGTTGTCGCCCAGGAAGGCCACATGGTCGATATCCACCGAGGTAATGATGGCAAGGTCGGCATCCAGAACGTTAACGGCATCCAGCCGCCCGCCGAGACCCACTTCCAGAATCCAGTCCTCAACACCGGCGTCGGCAAAAACCACAAACGCCGCCAGAGTGCCAAACTCGAAATAAGTCAGCGTTATGTTTCCCCGAGCCTGCTCAACCCGCTCCAATGCCGCGACCAGCGTCGCATCGGGAACATCCACCCCGTCAATACGAACCCGCTCGTTATAGCGTTGAATATGCGGGGAGGTATAGGCACCCGTGCGACGCCCGTGGGCCATCAGCAAGGCCTCCACGGCAGCCACCGTACTGCCCTTACCGTTGGTACCGGCCACGGTGATGATCCGACCAGCCGGCTTGCGACGGAACAGGCGCCGCAACACCATCAGGACGCGATCGAGGCCGAGATCAATTTCCGTGGGGTGGATCGACTCCAGATAGGCAAGCCACTGGTCAAGGGAAGCCCCCACCCCTGGCACAGCCGGGGGCGGGGTAACGCGGTTACTCGGTGGGGGCATCGGTTTCAGGCTTTTCGGACACTTCAAATTCGATGGGGTCTTCGGTGCCCGGTCGCTCCTGACCGGTAAACTTGGCCAGCACGTGAGCAATTCGCTCCCGCAGTTGATGCCGGTGCAGGATCATGTCAATAGCGCCATGATCCAGCAGGAACTCACTGCGCTGAAAACCTTCCGGCAATTTTTCACGAACGGTCTGTTCAATGACCCGGGGGCCGGCGAATCCGATCAGGGCATTGGGTTCGGCGATATTCAGATCACCCAGCATGGCAAGACTGGCAGAGACTCCGCCAAACACCGGGTCGGTCATCACCGAAATGTAGGGAATGCCTTCCTGCTTCATGCGCTCCAGCACCGCGGCCGTTTTCGACATCTGCATCAGCGACAGAATCGCTTCCTGCATGCGCGCACCGCCGCTGGCCGAAAAGCAGACCAGGGGAATACGTTCCGCCAGGGCCACATTCGCCGCCTGAACGAATTTCTCGCCCACCACCTGGCCCATGGAGCCACCCAGGAAGCCGAATTCAAAGGAACAAGCCACCAGTGGCACGCCCATCGTTGTGCCCTTCATGGCGATCAGGGCGTCTTTCTCGCCGGTGGCCTTCTGAGCCTGGGACAAGCGGTCCTTGTAGCGTTTACTGTCCTTGAATTTCAAACGATCCCAGGGCTCCAGCTCGCTGGCAATTTCCTCACGGCCGTCCTCATCCAGAAACACATCCAGACGCCGCCGGGCGTTGACCCGGAGGTGGTGATTACACTTGGGACAAACGTCCAGGTTTTTTTCCAGTTCCGGCTTGTACAGAAACGCACCGCACTTGGGGCATTTCTTCCACAACCCCTCCGGTACGCCGGTTCTCTGTTTGGATTCCGAGCGGATCTTGCTCGGCATGATCTTGTCCAGCCAGTTACTCATGGTCTCATCCTGTCCTTTGATACCTGTCCGCCTGGCCCCTGGTTCAGGAAGCCAGGCTATCCAGTGCTTCGCGCATCGGGTGGAGCAGATCGCTCAGGGCTCGCTTGAGCTGCTCGATATCTGCCTGATTTCTGGCTATTGTATCGACCAGAACGCTACCAACAATTACACCATCGGATACCCGCCCCACCGCCGCCGCGGTCTCAGCGTCACGAATACCGAACCCAACACCCACCGGCAGCGCGGTCAGTGCGTGGATATGCGCCACTTTCGCCGCCACCTCATCCACGTTTATTTTGGCAGCTCCGGTAACACCCTTGAATGAAACATAGTACACATACCCGGAAGAGTGCTCGCTGATGGCCCGGATCCGGTCATCCGTCGTTGTCGGAGCCAGCAGGAAAATGGCATCGAGGTGGCGGCTGGTGAACAACGGAGCAACTTCGTCCGCCTCCTCGGGCGGCAGGTCTACCGTCAGAACGCCATCCACGCCAGCATCCGCTGCTGCGTCAGCAAACGCCTCAAAGCCCATGGCTTCCATCGGGTTCAGATAGCCCATCAGCACCACGGGTGTTGTGTCGTCCTGCTTGCGGAACGTCTTCACCATGGCCAGCACCTGACGCAGCGAGGTGCCATGCTTGAGCGCCCGCTCGCAGGCAAGCTGGATCACCGGCCCATCGGCCATAGGGTCGGAAAACGGTACGCCAAGCTCAATGATGTCAGCTCCGGCAGCCACCAGCGTGTGCATCAGCTCCACGGTCGCATCCGGGTGGGGGTCACCCGCGGTGATGTACGGAATCAGGGCTTTACGCCCCTGCCCTTTCAGGGTTCTCAGCACCCCTTCAATTCGGCTCATGCCTGCTCCTGTTTTTCGCTTAGAGCTCGATACCGTCGAGCTGGGCAATGGTGTGAATATCTTTGTCGCCACGGCCGGAAATGTTGATGACAACCATTTGCTCCGGGTCCATGGTGGCGGCCAGCTTGACCGCATAAGCCACGGCATGGGCCGTTTCCAGCGCCGGCATTATGCCTTCAACGCGGGTCAGCATACGAAATCCGTCCAGCGCCTCATCGTCGGTCACCGACACATAGTTGGCTCGACCGATATCCTTCAGCCAGCTGTGCTCAGGGCCAACACCCGGGTAATCCAGGCCGGCACTGACCGAATGGGTACCGGCGATCTGGCCGTTCTCGTCTTCCATCAGGTAGGTACGGTTGCCGTGCAACACCCCGGGGCGTCCGGCACACAGTGGCGCCGCATGCTGACCGGTTTCCAGGCCAAGACCGCCGGCTTCCACACCATAGAGCTGCACGGACTCGTCGGTCAGGAAAGGATAGAACATACCAATGGCATTGGAACCACCCCCTACACAGGCAACCAGGGCATCCGGTAACTTACCGGTCTTCTCCAGTGCCTGGCGCCGGGTTTCGCGGCCGATCACGGACTGGAAATCACGCACCAACAATGGATAGGGGTGCGGGCCAGCCACGGTGCCGATGATGTAGAACGTATCATCAACGTTGGTTACCCAGTCGCGCATTGCATCATTCATGGCGTCTTTCAGGGTGCGGGTGCCACTCTGGACCGCATGGACCTGTGCGCCCAGAAGTTTCATCCGGAACACGTTAAGGGATTGACGCTGGACATCCTCCGCCCCCATGAATACATGGCACTCCAGCCCGAGCCTCGCACAGACCGTCGCGGTAGCAACCCCGTGCTGACCAGCGCCGGTTTCCGCGATGATGCGCTTCTTGCCCAGAAAGCTGGCCAGCAACGCCTGGCCAATCGTGTTGTTCACCTTGTGGGCGCCGGTGTGGTTAAGGTCCTCGCGTTTGAGCCAGATCTGGGCACCACCGGTTTCCCGGGTCAGCCGCTCGGCAAAATACAGCGGGCTGGGACGGCCCCCATAATCCGCCAGGTCCTGGTCGAACTTCGCCTGGAACTCGGGATCCTGCTTCATTCGAAGGTATTCACGCTCCAGGATCATCAGCGAATCCATCAGCGTTTCCGATACGAAACGTCCGCCGAAGGCACCGAAATGCCCCCGTGCGTCCGGAAGTGCGCCCAGCATTTCTTCAGTCAGTTTTACAGACACGGTGAACCTCGTTAATAAAGTCAGAAATTTGTGCGATGTCCTTGATACCCTTTTGGCTCTCTACCCCACCACTGACATCGACGGCCCAGGGCTTCACCCGCTCCACAGCACCAGCTACATTGGCAGGCGACAAACCACCGGCCAAGACGAGCGGCATGAGGCGAGCCTCGGGGATCAGATCCCAGTTGAAGGTCTGCCCGGTGCCTCCGTATCGCCCGGGATCCCAGGCATCGACCAACAACCCCGAGGCCTCGTGATAATCGTCGAACGCTCGCTCTATCTGGCCGGCATCGCGAACTCGAACGGCTTTGATCCAACGGCGCCCGAACTGTCGGCAGAAAGCCGCCTCTTCATCGCCATGAAACTGCAGGAGATCCAGCGGCACACGTTCCAGCACCGAGCGTACGGCCTGCGCGGACGGATTCACAAAAAGGCCAACCACCGAGACAAAGGCCGGTACCCGACGAACCAGCGCCGCCGCCGTATCGACGTCGACTGCACGTGGACTCTGCGGGTAAAACACAAACCCCAGGGCATCCGCACCACACGCCACGGCACCGTCGACATCTTCGGGGCGGGTCAGCCCGCATATTTTGACGCGTACAGTCATGGATTTTCCGGTCGTTGTTTCGGATGAATGTGCGTTGGCTCTATCGGGACATTCTCCGCCCGGGTAAACCAGGGCGCCAGAAACCCGGGACCACACTCCGCGGAGGGGATGCCAAACTCCTTCGGGTACCCGACATCAACCAGGTAAAGGCCCTGGGGTGGCGCCGTCACACCCGCGAGCGTTCGGTCCCTCACCTCCAGTATGTCACGAATCCAGCTCACAGGCCTCTGCCCGGAACCAACAGCCATCAGCGCACCGGCAATGTTGCGTACCATGTGGTGCACAAACGCATTGGCCTGCACATCAATTACGACGAACGTGCCTTTGTGGCTTACTGAAATTCGCTCCAGGAACCGGACCGGCGTCCTGGACTGGCAGCCAGCAGCGCGAAAGGAGGAAAAGTCATGTTCGCCTACCAGCGCCTGGGCGGCTTCGTGCATTCGCCCGGCATTAAGGGGCCGATAGGTCCAGCTCACCTGTCCCCGCTGGATGCCCGGCCGAACCGGGCTGTTGTAGATCACATAGCGGTAGCGACGATAGATCGCGGAAAAACGGGCGTGAAAGTCGCCGGTGCCGTTACCCGCCCAGTGTACGGCTATATCATCCGGCAAGGCGGTGTTGACGCCCAGCACCCAGGAGCGACGATTCCGGATCGAAGGGGTCTCAAAGTGCACGATCTGATAGCTGGCGTGGACGCCGGCGTCGGTACGTCCGGCACACACAAGATCCACAGGGTGGTCTGCGACCTTTTCCACGGCGCGGGTTAACTCGGCCTGTACCGAACGGAGCCCGGACTTCTGGGACTGCCAGCCATGGAACTGCCGGCCATCATACTCAAATGCCAGGGCCACGCGCCCATCACCAATGGCGTTGTCGGTCGTTAACTGCTGGGGCTCGAGAAACAAGGGTTTTTCCGGAAAGAGTGTCACGGTAAAAAATAAAGCGCCGGCTTGGTGCCGGGGTGAAACCCGGCGGCCGGCGCTCACTGGCCTGAGCGATTGATTATAACCAATCAGGACAGATTTTTAAGGAGGTCCTGAGCTTCTGCCTTCTGCTCGTCGTCACCCTCCAGGGCGACCTCCTCAAGGATATCCCGGGCACCGTCATTGTCACCCATCTCGATATAGGCGCGCGCCAGGTCAAGCTTGGTCGCCGCTTCATCGGTGCCGGCCAGGAAGTCGAAGTCGTCGTCATCGCCGAGATCACTCTCGTCAATGTCTGACACAGCCGGTTTCGGCGCCGATTCCTTGACCTCATCAGAGGCTACCGGCAAATCCAGGTCGTCTTCATCCCCCTGCTCACTGTCGGTCTCCGCCGGGGCCTGAAGGTCGTCAATTTCGTCCAGAGCACCAAGGTTGTCCAATTCCTCCACGCCAGCGACCTCCTCCTCAGGGCTTGACTCCTCCCCTTCACCCAGGACATCACCTTCGGCCAGGGTGTCTTCAAGTCCGAGTTCCTCGTCCAGGGACGGCGTCGAATCCTCGTCGTCATGGTTGCTGGAATCCGCGCTATCCGAAAACTCTTCCATCAGAGCGAGGTCCTCGTCGGAGACATCCAGTTCCAGGTCATCCAGCGAGGACTCTTCGATTTCCTCACCTCCAAGCTCATCGTCGTCACCAGCCACCTTGTCGAGCTCGGCGTCCAGTTCGTCGAGGAACGATTCATCCAGTGAACCGGTCTCCGTTTCAGCGCCTGTTTTTTCTTCACCGGCCGGGGCCGAAGACTCGAAATCCAGGCTGTAATCATCGTCTTCAGACTCGGCAGGCATCTCGGATGACGGTTTGTCGACATCCTCCAGATCCATCTCCAGCGAGGAATAATCGGTCTCCTCCGTGTCTGCCTCCGGCTTTTCGGATGGCTCTTCCAGGTCGGTGTCACTGTCCAGCCCTGAGAGATCGTATTCGATCATGCCATCGTCGGCGCTTTCCGCCGGCTGGTCGTCGCTGCTCTCACCGGAGTCCGTCGCCTTCTCGGCGTCTTCCACCTCATCAAGATCGAAATCCGCGAAGTCAGAATCGAAATCACCGAACTCGTTCTCAACCTCGCCTTCCTTGTCGGCATCATACTGATCGGCGAGCAGTTCATCCGAGATCGCCTCATCGGCACCTTCATCAGCGCCTTCTCCGGACGCGTCACCGCTTTCCCGGTCCTGTGCCGGGCTACCGAAGGAGTCGGTCCTGAGCTGTGACTCGAGGTCATCGATGCTCGGCATGGATTCCGCTTCCTCAAGACGGATACGCAGATCGTTGGCGTCTTCCAATGCCTGCTCATCGTCCAGCGCTTCAATCTCGCCGTATTGCTTCTCAAAGGAATCTCGGTCCTGGCTGTCGGCGTAGACCGCCAGAAGCTTCAGGCGCAGATCCGTCCGGCTGGGCTCACGGGAAATCGCGGTTTCCAGAGTTTGCGCGGCCTGGTCGAGACGACCGTAGGCAACGTAGGTGTCTGCTTCGGCGAGCGCGTCGCTCGACGCTTCTTCCGCCTCTCCGTCGCCGTCGAGGGTCAGGTCAAAGCCGTCACTTTCGTTGTCCGATTCACCGTTCAGCTGCTCGTAGAACGCTTTTTCCCGGTTGGCGTTGCGCCGGGCCAGGAGCAGCAACAGCAACAGCAAGACAATAAGGCCCCCGCCCAGGGCAATCTGATAGATCGGATTGCCGGTGATCGCATCGATCACATTCCCAGGAAAGCCTTTGTCAGCCACTGGGGGTTCGGGCGTTACGGGCTCAGGTTGTTCGGTTGCTGTGGGCGCAGCAGACTCCGGCTGTTCAGCCGGGGCCGTGGCACCACCGTCAGCGCTCTCCGGCGATTCGCCCATGGCGGCCTCTCCGGTTTCCGGAGCGCTCTCATCCGCTGGTGCGGCTTCCGTGGTCGCCATGGCGGCATCGGTGGCTGCATCGCCCGTTGTACCATCCTGTGCTGGCTGTCCCGCACCTTCCCCGGTTCCTTGCGCGGACTCCGGGCCTGTGGCCGTTGCCTCATCACCCGCAACGTCAGTATCGCTGCCAACGGCACCGGAAGACACACCTTCCGGCGTGTTTTCTGCCGCGCCCTGACCCGCCGGCTGGGCCGCCTGATCTTCGACAGCCATCTGCTGCAGGTCCGCCAGTTGGCTGTTCTTCAGTTCAAGTAGCCGCTGAAGGGTTTCAACCTGATCCTGAAGATCATCGACACGACCGGTGAGTTCCTCATTCTCTCTCTTGGCACTTTCCAATTGCTCCATGGCCACTGCGGTACCGGCATCAACACCACCGGGGAGTTCGC
>CBIHLH010000154.1:0-8609 GCA_966210405.1 uncultured Marinobacter sp. | reverse complement strand
CTGTTCAAGTCCTCGTTTCTGGTGACCGCTCTGAACCCAAAAGATATCGTCTTTTTCGTGGCCTTCCTCCCCCAGTTCGTTAATCCCAACGTCGCGGCGATGCCGCAGCTGCTGATCTTGATGGTGACGTTCCTCGGTGTGGTCGCCATAACCATCACATCGTTTGCGCTCTTCGCAGGGGTTGTGCGTTACAGGATTCAAAGCTTCCAGGCCCGAAAACGGCTGAACAAGTTGGGCGGTGGCGCGTTATTTGGTGCTGCTGCGTTCGCATCGACCATGCAGCAGAGTTGAAACATGTCTGGCATCGCCAACTATGCTCAGGCGTTGAATCCTCGGGATCTTCAGGGTAATAAATCAGGTCAGATCCATCCGGGTGCTGCAGAAAATCGAGACAGGTTTATTTTCTTACCGCATCGAAAAAAATCGCACGACTGTCGAAAACCGTGATGCCCAATCGACTATCCGATGAGCCTATCAAAGGTTTTTGATGAAACAACGATCGGGAGAAACGCCATGAAATACCTGCTGTTGGCCTACGGAAACGAAGAAAAATTCAACCAGATGAGCAAAGCCGAGCTGGCCGAGGTTGGGGAGAGGTGCAAGGGCTTCGACGCCGAGATGCAAGCGGCGGGCGAGGTCACGTGGGGCGGGAGCCTGAGCTGGGATTCAAAGTCGATGCGCCTCAAGAACGGCAAACTGACGGTCACCGAGGGGCCGTTCGTGGAAACCAAGGAGGTTGTGGGCGGCGTGGTGATCATCGAAGCGCCGGACTTCGACGCAGCGGTGAGGCTCGCGTCGCTGCATCCGGCAGCGCGCATGGGCGAGGAGCTGGGCTGGGGCATCGAGCTCCGCCCGATGGACTACTGCCCCGCGATCCGCGAGGCGGAGGCCGCGCGCGGCGAGTAGGTCTGGCTTCGGCATCAACGAAGACAGAAAACCGGGACACCCATCAGGATCAAGGCCGCTCGTCTGTGCCCCTAACTTGTACACATATCTCCCCATGATGCGCCTCACCCACATAGAACGCCGGTCTGGTTCCGGGGAAGGCCCAGAAAGGCGTCATTTCCGATGAAGGAAACATGTTCGGGAATCGTGAATCCCTTTGCGAGGGGCCGGCAATGGTTTTTTCCTGCACCATGGAGATGTACTGGTCGATGGAGTTTTCCAGGGTGTTGCCGTTTATGATGACTTCCGCGCCAAGTGCTTTGGCGTAATCAGCCACGCCGCTGGCACTGGACAAATGCGGCGCGTAGGCGTCTACGCTCACTCCGTTTTCACTGGTCACCCAGAGCCCTTCGTCGGTATGGACCACGATGGAATGGTTGCCTTCGGTATGGCCGGGCGTGTGCACCAGCGCCACGCCGTCGCCCAGCATGATGGAGCCGTCAAACTGGATCACTTTGCTGTCGGCAATGCCGGCGATGCCGTTGGGGCAGTACCAGTCCGCCTGGTAGGGGTTCAGATCCTGGGTGGATGCCCATTCCCGCCAGTGCACCAGCAGCTTGGCATTGGGGAAAACGGCGGGCTCGGTACTGGTGCCGAACCAGCGGCGCAGGTCCTGGGTGTGCAGGTGGTCGTAGGTGATGTAGTCGATGTCTTCCGGCTTCAGGCCGATGCTGGCGATGATCTCCGGAACGGTGCTTTGCCGCTGTGTGATCAGCTTGGTGAGAAAGTCCGGATTCTTGTCCTGCAAGCGCCGGAAGAACGGGGTTTCTCCACCTCTTTCGTGGTCGGAGGGTGAGACCAGCAGGGTCTTTACGCCGTCGAGGGTGTCGAACTGCACCACAAACAGGCGGTTCTGAATGTGCATGAATTCCACCCATTTTTCCCGGGAAAAGGCATTGCGCAGGCCGAAACGGGACGGGTAAGGCAGCTTGATCAGATCAAAAGAGCGAAAGTAGCGAACCTTGGGCCCGGCCAGCATGGCGGCACGGAACGTATCCGCCGCAGCGCGTGTGTCTTCCACCCTGGCCTGCTGGCCGTGAGCATCACGTGACTGGTCGAAATCGGTAATTTGCCTGAACGTGGTCATCGGTTTTTCTCCCTGCGTTCTTCAGAAGCGGTCGGAACTGAAATTTTTGCGGCCGCGGTTAAAGGCGCGTTGGGTCATGTGCAAAAAGAAGCCTGGCATCACGTTGCAAACCTTACCGACGATGCCTTCATGCCAGGGTAAGAAGCACTCCAGTGGGCGTTTCGCCAGTACCGGGCCAAGGATCGCTTCAGCCACCTCTTGTGTTGTGAGGGCTCGTTGCCCGGCAAAGGTCAGTGCGGCATCTTCATCGCCCCGTTGTTGTTCCAGCATGCCGGTTTTGACCGGGCCAGGGCCCACCAGGGAGACGGCAATGCCATGGGGGCGAAGGTCGCCGGCGGCGGCAATGCTGAACCCCCGCACCGCAAACTTGCTGGCCGCGTAGATGGTATTGCCCGGTGTAGCATACAGAGAGGCGATCGAGCCGACGTTGATAATGTGGCCTTTGATACCTTGGGCGATCATGTGTGCGGCAACGGCGTTGGCGCCCAGAATGGCACCCTGTACATTCACGTCCAGCATCAGGCGAATGTCCTCACCCTTGAGGTTGCCCGTGCGCCCGCTTCGCAAAACGCCCGCCACATTGGCCAGCACGTCGATGGTCTGGCCTTCGCCCTCAAGCTTGCGGACCAGGCTTTGCCACTGTGCGTCGTTGCGCACATCCAGGGCTTCGCAGCGCACAGACGGCTGGTTTTCCCAGCGTTGTTTCAGCGCCTTAATATCCATATCCGTCGCGATAACCTGGTGTCCTTTCTTGGTGGCCAGCTCCGTAACGCTGGCACCGATACCGTTGGCTGCGCCGGTAACCAATAGCTGCATGTTTCAATCCTCGGAATCCAGTTGTTGTAGGCCTACTTTGGCTAAATGGTGAGCGGGTTGCTTGACATGGACTGCCATCGATTTAACACTTTACGCCAAAGCGGTTGCCTGACATCGAGATGCCAATGAGTGTTCCCCATCGACGCCGTATACCGGCCAGCTTCGCCCTTGCTCTGTACGAGTACCTGGACGCAAAGGGGCTGAATAGTGATGCATTGCTGCCACAATCCAGGCCACCGACAGACACTGCCTTGAATGCCGACTTACCGATTGATGACTGGCGTGCGCTGCTGGAATGCGCAGCGGGCCACCTGAATGACTCATTGCTTGGGCTCCATCTGGGACAGACCCTGAGCCTGCGCCACGTTGGTGTGCTGGGTTACGTGATCATGGCCTCGCAGAATCTGGGGGACGCGTTGAATCGCCTGAACCGTTATCAACGGCTGGTTTACGACGTAACCCCGATGGCAATAAGGGCAAACGGCGCTGGCGTAGAGCTTGTATGGGATGCGGAGCACGGCCGGCCGGGGCCGTTGGTGGATGAAACCGCGATAACGGCGTTGGTGCACTTGTGTCGGGGGCTGACGCGGCCGGGGTTCTCGCCGACCTATGTTTCCTTTATCAACCCAACACCCGCCGTTCTCCGTGAATACACGGAGTTTTTCGGCTGCCCGGTCGAGTTTGAGCAGGTGGATACGGTGATACGTCTGGATGCACAGACCCTGTTGGAGCCTCTTCAGACGGCAGATCCAGCCATGCTCGCCATGCTGGAAGAACAGGCGGACGCCCTTCTGGCACGCTTGCCTGTCCAGTCCCCGTTGATTGATGACGTGCGTCGTCGCATTGGACGCCAGTTGCCTGAGACCAGCCCGGAGATTGCTTCGGTTGCAGAAGGCATGGGCTTGTCCGTGCGTACTCTGCAACGCCAATTGACGGCGGCCGGCACCAGTTTTCTGAAAGAGGTGGCTGCCGTACGGCAGGAAATTGCTGAACGCTATCTGCGCGAGACCCGGCTGGGGTTGGTGGATATCGCGTTGCTATTGGGCTACTCGGAGCACAGTGCGTTTACCCGTAGTTTTATTCGCTGGACGGGTTCGACACCGCAGGCTTATCGGCAGCGGCATCAACTTTAATGAATTTATAATTTCTCCTAAAGTCATTAAATGAAACTTTAATTTCAATAAAGACATAAATCTGATCCCGATAGTGCCGACACCTTGAAAATGGAGTCAAGAGCAACCATAATTTCTTTTACCACCATTTAAGAGAAACCATAGTTGCACTAATATGAAACGCCGATACCCGATCCCCGTGCAAAAAGCGCTGAAAAAACTCGGTGCTGATTTACGGATGGCCAGAAAGCGACGGCCAATAAAAGCCGCCACTATGGCTGAGCGCATGGGGGTCAGCGCGCCCACTCTTAGAAAAATTGAAAATGGCGACCCTACCGTGCAGTTAGGACACCTCGCTCAAGCACTTTTCGTTTTACAGATGCTTGACGGCCTGTCCGATCTCGCCGCGACTGAAAACGATGAAATAGGCCAAATGTTAGAGGAGGAACGGCTGCCACAGCGCGTCAGGAATTAAGAGGCGATCAAAAGGAACACTGAAATGAGCGACATCGAAGTCTTCATCGAACTTCCTGGCGAGGGATCGGCAACGCAGGTCGGCACCATGCGACTCATTATCGCTCGTGGACGAGAGCGCACGTCCTTTGAATATTCAAAAGAGTGGCTCCGTCATCCCAGACGTTTTGCTCTTGAGCCTGAGCTCCCGCTATCCCCGGGCCCTCAATTCCCGCACGACAAACCCATATTCAATGCCTTCAGTGACTCTGCACCGGACCGCTGGGGGCGTTACCTCGTCGTGCGCCAAGAGAAGCGTCAGGCCGAAAAGGAAAAACGCCACAACCGGCAGCTGTTCGAGACCGATTTCCTTCTCGGAATCCATGACAGTGTCCGTATGGGTGCGCTACGCCTGTGCAAAAAACAAGGTGATAAAACTCTCGGCCCGTATCTGGCAGATGGCTCCGCACCGGTACCTCCTCTGATTGAGTTGCGGAAATTGCAGAGCGCGGTTGCACGTGTTGACGCTCACCAGGAGACGGATGAGGATCTGGCGCTCGTGTTTGCGCCAGGCTCCTCGCTAGGTGGCGCTCGCCCGAAGGCCGTGGTGCGGGAACCTGATGGTCGGACAATGGTCGCCAAGTTTGAACGTGAGAATGATGCTTATCCTGTCATTCGGTGGGAAGCCTTAATGCTGGCGCTTGCCAAAAATGCTGGTATACAGGTACCGAATAATCGCCTCGTTGAAGAGGGAGGAAAGGCCATCCTCCTGTTGGAGCGTTTCGACCGCAACGGTGAAGACCGGGTACCCTTCATCAGCGCCTTGACGATGGTAGGGGCTTCTGACGGAGAAGATCGGAGCTACCTCGATATCGTTGAAGGAATTTCTCAGTATGGGGAACGCCCAGACGATGATCTCAGAGAGCTGTGGCGCCGCCTGGCATTCAATATTCTCGTATCGAACACCGATGACCACCTTCGGAACCATGGTTTCTTGCACAGCGTGGGGGGCTGGAGACTCTCTCCCGCTTATGACATGAACCCGGTACCGGCGGACATCGGGCCCCGAGTCCTTTCAGTTGCCGTCGACGAGCACGGTGATCGCACGGCCAGCCTTCAACTGGCGATTGAAACGGCAGGGTACTATGGCATAGATGAAGATGACGCCAGGCAGATGAGCAACGAGATAGCGCAAGCTGTGTCTCAATGGCGCGACCTGGCCGGGAAATTTGGTATTCCTGCTGCCCAACAAACATACATGGAAACCGCCTTTGAGCATGCCGACATGGATCTGGCGCTCGAATACGGTATTTAACCCCCTACTCCGGCGCCCTACCCGTGCTGCCACGCACAATAAGCTGGGTTTTCAGGGTCTGGTCAAACGGCACGTCGCGGTCCTTGAGCATATCCAGTAGCAGACGCATGGCGGTGCGGCCGATGGCCTGGCGCGGCTGGTGTACGGTCGTCAGTTCCGGCTCGCAGTACTGGCTGAAGCCGATATCGTCGAAGCCAATCACCGAGAGCTGTTCGGGCACGGAAATGTTCAGGTCCCGCGCGGCTTTCAGCACGCCTATGGCCATTTCATCGTTCTGGCAGAAGATCGCCGTTGGGCGCGGGCTTTCCCGCTGTAGCAGAATGCGCCCGCGCTCGTAGCCGGAATGGAAACTGAAATCGCCCTCCAGCATCCAGTCCGGTTGAACCTGGATGCCGGCACCCGCCAGCCCGCGCTGATAACCCGCCAGCCGGTCCTTGCAGATCGGGTTCCGGCCCGGGCCGGAGATGGTTGCAATGGCCCGGTGCCCCAGGGAGATCAGGTATTCGGTCGCCTTATGGGCCGCTTGTTCGTTGTCGATATGGATGGTCGGCAGGGACAGGTTATCGAAGTACTCGCAGGCCACCACCAGCGGAAAGCCGGAGCCCGCCTGGCGCTCCTTGACCAGTGCCAGGGGCACCTCCGTGGTTAGCAGGATGATGCCGTCCGCCTGGTTTGAGGGCACGAGGTTGAAATACGATTTCACACGCTCGGGGTTGTGCCCTGCGTCGCCCAGCAGCACCTGATAGCCGGCCTGGTGGGCGGCCGCCTCAAGCCCGCTGATGACTTCAGAGAAGAAGGGGTTGGCGATATCCGGCAAAATCACCACGATGGTGCGCGACTCACTGCGCCGCAGGTTACGGGCGGCGGCGTTCAGCGAGTAGCCCACTTCGGCCACGGCCTGGGCCACCCGCTGACGGGTGACATCGGAGACTTTTTCGGGGCTGGCGAGCGCGCGGGATACGGTGGCAGTGGAGCAATTCGCCGCCCTCGCAACGTCTTTTATCGTCGGCATGAAATGGCTTTTCCTGTGCGAATGGCGCGATGTTACCACAGTCTTCACGAGCCCCGAGTCTCCCTGTCTTCAACCCCGCGCTAACCTCAGCACGTTTGCCCATCATAGTGCAATCGATTACATAACACGACATCAAGACCATGCCTGTCATTCCCCGGAGGCTGATTATTCCCCAAATATGACCGATAAAAGTTCTAATCGGATAGGTTGACTAACGATTTTCAGTCTGCTGGAATGTAATCGATTACAAACAACAAATACAATCGACAACAGCAAGGCGAATTCCCATGAAAACCATGCAGGGGCCAGGTCTCTTCCTGGCACAGTACGTCAGCGACGAAGCGCCTTTCGATTCACTGCCGACGCTGGCCCGGTGGGCCTCGGAACTCGGTTTCAAGGGCGTGCAGATCCCCACCTGGGACGAGCGGCTGTTCGACCTCAAGCGCGCCGCCGAAGATCTGGCGTATTGCCGGTCGATCCAGGAGATGCTGGGCGAACACGGGCTGGTGATTACCGAACTCTCGACCCATCTCCAGGGCCAACTGGTCGCCGTTCATCCGGTCTATGACACTCTGTTTGACGGGTTTGCGCCGGCACACCTTCACGGTAACCCGGAGGCCCGCCAGGCCTGGGCCGTTGAGCAGATTACGCTGGCGGCCAAAGCCAGCCGCAATCTCGGGCTCAAGGCGGTCGCCACTTTCTCCGGTGCTCTGCTCTGGCCTTTCCTCTATCCCTGGCCGCAGCGGCCGCCGGGCCTGGTGGAAGCCGGCTTTGAGGAGCTGGCCCAGCGCTGGCTGCCGATTCTCGACGTGTATGACGAGGCCGGCATCGATCTCTGCTACGAGATCCATCCCGGCGAAGATCTGCACGATGGTGCTACGTTCGAGCGTTTCCTCAAGGCCACCAACCAGCATCCCCGTTGCTGCATCCTGTTCGACCCGTCCCATTTCCTGCTGCAGCAGCTCGACTACCTGGCGTTTATCGACCACTTCCACGATCGCATCCGCATGTTCCACGTCAAGGACGCGGAATTTAACCCGACGGCCCTGCAGGGCGTGTACGGCGGTTACGAATCCTGGATCGACCGCGCCGGCCGCTTCCGCTCCCTCGGCGACGGGCAGGTGGACTTCAAGGGCATCTTCTCCCGGCTGGCACAGTACGACTTCGACGGCTGGGCGGTGATCGAGTGGGAGTGCGCCCTGAAGCATCCCGAGCAGGGCGCGGCCGAAGGCGCACGTTTTGTGGATGAACACATCATTCGCGTCACCGATCGTGCCTTCGATGATTTTGCCGACGCCGGTGTGGACGAGGCCGGCAATCGCCGGTTGCTGGGCCTGAAAGACTGAGGATGGTGACGTTATGACAATCCCTAACCGTATCCGGCTGGGTATGATCGGCGGCGGCCAGGGTGCCTTTATCGGCGCCGTACACCGCCACGCCGCCCGGCTGGACGATCGCTACGAGCTGGTCGCCGGCGTGTTCAGCGCTAGACCCGAGGTCAACCGGGCTTCAGCCGAGGAACTCCGGGTCAATCCAGGCCGCTGCTACGACGATGTTCCGGCATTGATTGCCGGTGAATCCGGCCGCGAGGATGGCGTTCAGGCCGTCGCCATCGTCACCCCCAATCACCTGCACTTCGAGGCGGCGAAAGCCTGCCTGGAGGCAGGCCTGCATGTGATCTGTGAAAAGCCGATGACCCTGACGGCTGACGAGGCAGAGGCCCTGGCCAAGCGGGCGGAACAGAAACAGGTCCAACTCCTGCTTACCCATCCTTACGTGGGTTACCCGCTGGTCCAGCACGCCCGGACGATGGTCAAACGTGGCGACCTGGGCCAGGTGCGCATGGTCAACGTGGAATACGTGCAGGAA
>CBIHLH010000153.1:0-8660 GCA_966210405.1 uncultured Marinobacter sp. | reverse complement strand
GCTCAATGCTGTTGATGTCGCCGGTGGGTGTTGCCGGTTCGTCCCTGAGGATCACAAAGATGGCACCGCCGATGATGGCGATGGCAACAATGGCTTTTAGAATGGTGGGTGTCGACATGGACGCTCCTCTCTGCAATATTCAGGTTTCTGGTAAGAGCCTATGGGCAGCAGGCGCCGATAACAACCTTAAAGCGGAAAAGCTGCTTGCCCGGGGCACAGAATTACATTCAAGCCGGAGGTTCATCATGGCCGATCAGTCAGTACAACGGGTCCACAAATACAGCGAAAATGGAATCACCACGCTCACGCTGAACCAGCCAGAGCGCCGCAACAGTCTGTCTATGGCCATGCTGGAGGCGCTGTCTTCCGAGCTGGAGGCGATTGCCACGGACTCAGAAACCCGGGTGGTGGTACTTGCTGCCCATGGCAGCGTGTTCTGCGCTGGCCACGACCTGCGGGAGATCCGCGAACAGCTGGATAGCCACGGGTTTCAGCTGGCGCTGTTCAACCAGTGCAGCAAGGTGATGCAGCAGATTGTGAACCTGCCCCGGCCTGTCATTGCCCGGGTGGCGGGCGTGGCCACGGCGGCCGGCTGTCAGCTGGTGGCCAGTTGCGATCTGGCCATCGCCGCGGAGTCCGCGCGGTTTGCCACCCCCGGGGTGAATATCGGGCTGTTCTGCTCCACGCCGATGGTGGCGCTGTCGCGGAATGTTTCCCGCAAGCACGCCATGGAGATGCTGCTGACCGGTGAGATGATCAGTGCGCCGCAAGCGGAACGGATGGGCCTGGTGAACCGGGCGGTGGAAGAGCAGGTTCTGGACGAAACCGTCTACGCGCTGGCTCGCACCATTGCCGGGAAATCCGGCCACACCCTGAAGATCGGTAAGGAAGCCTTTTATCGCCAGTTGGAAATGCCGTTGGCGGAGGCCTATGACTACACCTCACGGGTGATGGCGGACAATCTCATGGCCGACGATGCCCACGAAGGTATCTGTGCGTTCCTGGACAAGCGGGAGCCGGAGTGGAACGACCGCTGAGCCCTTGGCCGGCCTACCTGGGCGGGCAGTTCTCCGCACCGAGGTACAGGCGATCGCCCGCCGAGATTCTGTGCTCCCGGAAGAAACCGGCGTTCATTTCCACGGCATTGATGAACGCGACGCCGGCGGGGTAGGTCGGGCACCCGGATCCGGTCGGCGAGGTGCAGGGCACCATGTGCCGGATACTGCCGATCACGCCGTCCTGGTTCAGGTAGGCGATATCCAGCGGAATCAGGGTCTGGTACATCCAGAATCCGTGACCGGCGTCCCGGGCTTCGGAATATTCGAATAGCATGCCAGTGTCTTTTGCCAGAAGGGTGCGCCCCATCAACCCTTTCCGGCGCTGTTCAGGTGTGCGGGCCCGCTCCAGCTCCACCGGCACTGCTCCAGCCTCTGAGACAAAACACCCGCTAATGGCTGGCAAACCCTCTTGGGGTGCCGCCCTGCCGGATGAACACCCGTAAAGCGCAGCGCTGAGCAGTAATGCCAGCCAAGGCCTGAGTGCGGCGGGCATGGCACTCCCGGTGCTCATGAGCGCAGTCGGTAGCCGGTTTTGAATATCCACCAGACGCCCGTCATGCAGGCAGACAGAAACACCAGGGTCATGCCCACGCTGATGCCGACATGAACATCAGACACACCATAAAACGCCCAGCGGAACCCACTGATGAGATACACCACCGGGTTGAACAGGCTGATGGTCTGCCAGACCTCGGGCAGCATATCGATGGAGTAGAAAGTACCGCCGAGAAACACCAGGGGGGTCACAATCATCATGGGCACAATCTGAAGCTTCTCAAAGCCATCGGCCCAGATCCCGATGATAAAACCGAACAGGCTGAAGGTGATGGAGGTGAGCACCAGGAAGGCGAACATCCAGAAGGGATGCAGCACGTCGTAATCGACAAACAACCGGGCAGTGGCCAGGATGATCAGGCCCAGAATCACCGATTTGGTGGTGGCGGCGCCGACGTAGCCGAGCACGACTTCCACATAGGAAACCGGCGCCGAGAGCACTTCGTAGATGGTGCCGGAGAACTTGGGCATGTAAATCCCGAAGGAGGCATTGGAAATACTCTGCATCAACAGGGACAGCATCACCAGGCCGGGAATAATGTAGGCGCCATACTCAATGTTATCGATGCTGCCCATACGTGAGCCGATCGCAGAGCCAAACACCACAAAGTACAGGCAGGTGGAAATCACCGGCGACAGCACGCTCTGCATGATCGTGCGCTTCATGCGAGCCATCTCGAAATTATAGATTGCGCGGATACCGTAAAGGTTCATGCCTTTCTCCAGTGAGTCGGGGGAGGGCTTATTCGTGCACCAGGCCGACAAAAATCTCTTCGAGGGAACTCTCCCGGGTTTGCAGATCGCGGTATTCGATGCCCAGATCACCCAGTGTTCGCAGCAACCGGGCAACCCCAGCCTGTTCCTGCTGGGAATCAAAGGTGTAGATCAACTCGTAACCGTCCTCAGACAGCTCAACCGGCTCCAGGGTCAGTTCACCTGGCACCTTCTCCAGTTTGTGCTGCAACAGCAGCCGGAGCTCTTTCTTGCCGAGCTTGGTCATCAACCGGCTTTTTTCTTCCACCAGGATGATCTCACCGTGCCGGATCACACCGATCCGGTCCGCCATTTCCTCGGCTTCCTCGATGTAGTGGGTGGTGAGGATGATGGTGACGCCGTTTTCCCGGAGTTTGCGCACCATTTCCCACATGTCTCGCCGTAACTCCACATCAACGCCGGCGGTCGGCTCATCCAGAAACAGGATCTGGGGCTCATGAGACAGCGCCTTGGCAATCATTACCCGGCGCTTCATGCCCCCGGAGAGCGACATGATGCGATTGTCCCGTTTATCCCAAAGCGACAGGTCCTTGAGGACTTTTTCGATGTGGGCCGGTTTCGGCGCCTTGCCAAACAGGCCACGGCTGAACGACACCGCATTCCAGACCGTCTCGAAGGAGTCGGTATTCAGCTCCTGGGGCACCAGGCCAATGGATTCCCTGGCTTTGCGGTAATCGCGGACAATGTCGTGGCCGCCGGCTTTCACCTCGCCACTGGAGAGATTGACAATGCCGCAGATGATGCTGATCAACGTGGTCTTGCCAGCGCCGTTGGGGCCGAGCAGGGCAAAAATCTCACCCCGCCTGATATCCAGGTTGATGTTTTTCAGGGCCTGGAAACCATCACCATAAATTTTGCTGAGGTGCTTAACGGAGATATCCGGCTGCACGGGCGTGTCCTGTTCTGAAAGTGGGTCAAATCCGAAGGCGCGACATTTTCTCATGCCTGGCGCTCATATAGAAACCTTTGCCTTATTTCGGATAATGCTGATAATGCGCGTTTTGCGCTCATGGGTGTGGGAATGGTACGAGCAATTGTTATTGTGGGTTTAATGGGTGCGCTGATGTCGGCATTGATTGTTGGCCCGCGACTCCTCAAATCCGTGGACGGGAGCAACGCCCCGGTGGCGCAGGGCACCTGCGACCTGATGGCCGGCCCCTGTGAGTGGCGTACGGACGAGGGGCAATGGAAAGTGGCACTGGACCGCCTGCCGGATGGCCAGTACCGGCTTCATGTTGTTTCGCCCCTCCGCCCGGAGCGCTTTCTTGCGGTGCTGCGCGGGCAATCCATGTATATGGGAGAGTACCCGGTGCCCCTGGCCAGCCAGGAAGGGGGGCATTACCAGGCACGCTTTGCCGCTCCGGTGTGTTCGACCGGTGGCGACATGGTTTGGCGGGTGGATCTCCAGCAGGGCAGTGAGCCCGTTCCGGGCGTTCCCCGGGTGTTGACGTTTCAGGCCCGAAGCCGGTGATAACTCTCAAATCTGACAAAGCCGACAAAGCTGGACGCGATTAGCTGACAAACCGGCGGGATTGTGTAAAATCCTGAGAACCAATGACCAATGCCAGGAACCACGTGATGGATTACGGGAACAGTGTTCAACAGGTGTTATTGCGCAAAATCCGTAAAGCAGAACAGGATCTGACCCAGCTCAAACTCGACTACTGCCGTTTTGTGTTCGGGCTTTCCCACCGGGCCCGGGTCGTCTCACAGGGGCAGGTCTACAGGGTGCTGTCCGTGGATGTAGACTCCATGGCGCCGACTGACAATGGTGACTTTACCCGCCCCACGATCACCGGCGCACTCGTGGACAGCCCGAACCAGGCGGAGCCCGTTGCACTGGCCGCCGACTGGGCGCTGGAAGCCACCACCACTCCGGCCGTCAAATAAAGGCGTTGGCCGTAATCACCCCATACACGCTGTGGGCAGGCGGCACGAAGTGGCGCTCCCGCCAGAATTCAGCGCCCTCCAGACCGGCACGAAAACACGCCAGCATCACGCTACTGGAGGTCAGTGTTGCGATGGCCTGTATGGCGTCCGACTGGCGTACACCGATTTTCAGGCTGGCGATGTGGGCAACCACACCGGCCAGTTCATCGGTGTGGCGGGCCGGGCGATCACTCAGGGCACAACCGGCGCCGAACAGCCAGGCTACGGCATAACGCCGGACGGCTTCCGGCGCGGTCGTGAGGTCCAGCCCTGTCACCCGGCAGTCCCGCTCCTGCAGCGCCGCCAGTATGTGTAACTGGGTATACCGGTGGGTTCGGTCATGGGGCGCTATCGGTGCCGCCGTCCGGGACCGCCGAGCGGGCGGTGATGTTACCCCAGTCGCCAGAGCCGGCGAAGTATCAGCGCCAGGCGAGGCCTGACGGGCCAATGACGCGATCCGAAGCGTGAGGATCAGCAGCAGCGCCAGAAGCCCGATCTGGGTGACGTAAACCAGCCCGTTGACCATGTTCAGTATGTCCTTGGTTGTTTACAGATGGTCACTAATTGTAACGGTTTGTAATTGGATCGGAGCGCCAACCGTTTGGCAGAAACCACCGATGGATTGGCTGAATTGACGGAACTGTGACGGGGATCGCAGCAGACGAGGCTGGCCTTAACAGGTAGGCATGGTTTGCAGGGCCAGTTTTCGGCGGATGTAGCGGCCGAGCGCGTCAACCCCGATATTCAGCAGGGCGGTTATCAGGATCAGCATCATGGCGCGATCAAACCGAATCATCTGGATGGCGCTGTCCACGTAGAATCCCAGGGTGTAGATCCCCAGAATCCCCAGGATGGCGGTCTCCCGCATGATAATTTCCCAACGGTAGAACAGAAATGCCAGGAACGACCGGTAGATCCTTGGTACCAGTTCCCAACCGTACCGGTTAAAACCGGACACGGCGTCGGGCCGGAGGCGGATCGAGTTGGTTTGCCGCCCGATCAGATGGCCGATAATGCCACCGTTGTGAAGGGCCAGCGCAACCACGGCTGGCAGCATGGAGGGGCCCAAGAGCTGCAGCAGGATGTAAGCCAGGATGTATTCCGGCGTGGAACGTGCGATAACGAGGAACACATGCCCGCTGGTTCGGCGGATGGGGCCCCCAAAGTGGTTGGAAATCAGCGGGAAGGCCAGCAGGGTCAGGATGCCGGTCGCCACCAGGGCAATCTGGGTGAGCACCAGGGTATTCCAGATGCCGGGCAGAGCCTCATTGATCATCAGATCGCTGAGCCAGGTCAGGAGCCCCGCCAGTCCCTCGCCATCCCGGATCGGATCGGGGACGATGTCCTGGGTAAAGAACCGTGCGACGTTACCCCAGACGATGGGCAGGCCGTCACCGAGGAAAAACGGCGCCCCGAGGATGTAGACCGGAAGCAATCTGGGCCTTACCCAGAGTGGCATAGTGGCGATCAGCACATAGAACAGAATCAGCATGGCGCCGGCATCGGAATAGAGCCCCTGGGAAAAGGACGTTTCCAGGTAAAAGCCCAGAGTCGGCAACCCGACGAAGCCGAGGATGGCACTGGAACGAAGCCCGCACTCAAGCCGATAGGCGGTATACGTTCTGAGCTGCACCCAACAGTCCGGAATGCGGGCGTAGAGAAAAGCCACGATGTTGCCGGTGCCCGGCGGCAGCAGGCGACCGGGTTCCGGGTCCGCTTCCTCCAGGATTTCCGCATACACTTTGGCGAAAATGCCGGAATAGGGGATGGCGATGGCCAAGACACCGGTAAGCGGATGAAAACCGAAAAACTGGAGAAAGATCAGCGCCCAGAAGAGTTCATGAATAGCCCTGATGAAGGCGCAGAATATCCGTACCGGCAACCGCCGGTATACCAGCGCCAGCAGAAAACCGAAAAAGCTGCCCAGGGCGACGCCCACAAAGGCAAATGCCACGGTACGAAGCAGCGCCGTCATCAGCCCTTCGGAGCTGAAGAAGTTGGGTGTCACGACACCGAGGAAGAAATTACCCAGGTCCCGCCAGGGGTTGGAGGCGGTGATGGCAATGTCGGCGAACAGCAGCCCCACCACCGCAATGGCGAGGAATATCAGGCTGGTGCGAACCGTAGGGTACGAGAGCATGGAGGTAGCCGGCTTCCTAGTACAGGGACATGATGTCAGAAGCGGTCAGCCGTTCGCTGTGGTCATCGAGGGCAATCTGGCCATCCTGTATGCCGACGATCCTTGAACAGTATCTGAGCGCCATCTCCACATCATGGAGCGCAATGACGCTGGTGGCAAAGCGGTTTTTCAGCAGTTCCATGACGGCATGCGCCATTGGACCGTCCAGCGCCGAGACCGGCTCATCCGCCAGCAACAGGGGTGCGTCGCGATACACCGCCCGGGCAATCGCCACCCGCTGGCGCTGACCACCCGACAGCGATGCAACCGGCATCCAGAGTTTCTCCGGCATGCCCAGTTCCTGGAGCAGTGCACGCACATCGGTACGATCGCTGCTGAACGGGCGAACCAGCGTCACGGTATTGTACCAGGTGGCATGCCGGTCCAGGCGCCCCATGAATACGTTGTGGAAGACCGGCAAGGCATTAACCAGCCCGAGCGCCTGGGGCACCAGGGATGATTCCCGGTTGACACGCTCGTGGATCAGGTTGATCAACGTGGATTTTCCGGCACCACTTTTCCCGACCAGGGCGACTTTCTCACCCGGTTGTATTCGCAGGGAGAGCGGGCCAATCACCCGCTCCCCCCCAAAGCTGGCCGTCAGGCCGGACAGATCGAAGCCGGACATTAATCGAGGATTCCGATCTCTTCGGCGGTGTTACGGATGGGCTCGTAATCCGCGTTGGATGCGGGAATAAAGCCGGAACGGGGAAAGCTTTCGAGAAGGGCCTTATCGTCCAGATTGAGCAGGGCTTCCGTTACCCGGGCTTTGAAACCTTCACCAAACCGTTCATCAACGCCGGCGCGGATCGTCCACTGGTAATCCGGATAGGGAGGCGTTTCCCAGATCACCTGAACCTCGTCGGTATTGATGTTGCCGTTCTCAAGCTCTTTCTGCCACACCTGGAAGTTGAGGGCGCCCACCTCGTAGGTGCCTGCCTCGACCAACCGGAGGGTGCGGGTGTGATTACCACTGAAGCCTACCCGTGAAAAGAAGTCTTCCGGTTGCTCGCCAAAAGTTTCACGAATATAGAACTCGGGCATCAGACGACCGGATGTCGAGCCCTTGGAACCGAAGGTGAAGGTTTTGCCGCGCAGTTCCTCTTCCAGTGAGGCCAGTTCCTCAGCAGGTTCGATATTGGTCGAGGTATTGGCAATGAAATAGGTCTGGAACGCCTGATCTTCCACGCCCTGGGCAATGGCTTCGGAGCCTGGCACCAGGCGACGGGCCTGAACGCCGGACAGGCCGCCAAACCAGGCCAGCTGCACCTGGTTGTTCCGGAATGCGGAAACCGCCGCAGCGTAGGATTTTACGGGGCTGTACCGCACCTCAACATCCAGTTGCTCAGACAGGTAGTCGGCGACACCGCGAAAACGTTCCACCAGCTTGGTCTCGTCCTCGTCGGGAATCGCGGTGAAAACAAAGGTTTCCGCTGAAGCGGCCGTGGCGGTCAGGCACAGCAGGCTGGTCGCGATCCATTTCCGTATATGATTCAGGGTCATGTAAATTCCTTAAAAACAGATTGGTGGTTGAATGGGCCGGATTGTTCCGAGTATCCAACAGCTTGCAGGATACCTTGATTTACCTTAACTCTGAACAGCTATACGATTTGCCAGATTAAATGGGTCAAGTCCCACGGCATCCTTTGTTGACCACCGCCCGACAAAAAGGCGAAACCAATGCATATCCTGTTGATTACGCCGGCCGAACCCGGCTCCAAGGCGGGTAACCGGGCCACGGCCGAGCGCTGGCAAGGGCTGCTGGCGCAATGCGGGCATACCGTGTCCGTTATCACCACCTATCACGGTGAGCCCTGTGATTTGCTGATTGCGCTGCATGCCTGGCGCAGCCACGATGCCGTACAAAGGTTCCGGGCGAGCTGGCCTGATCATCCGTTGATCGTGGCCCTGACCGGAACCGACATCTATCGCCACCAGCGGGAATACCCGGAACAGACCCGTTATTCGATGCTCGAAGCCGACGCTCTCATTGGCCTGCACCACCAGGTTGCGGCGGACATACCAGAGGAATTCGGGGATAAACTCATCACCCTTTACCAATCCGCCCCTCAGCCGCGCCCGACCGGGCGTCAACATGACACGGCCGGATCATTCGATGTGTGCGTGGTTGGCCATCTGCGGGACGAAAAAGACTCCCTGCGCGC